>JAHDHK010000007.1:39086-51385 GCA_020631335.1 Chromatiales bacterium | reverse complement strand
ATCACCTGCCTTACACCATTAGCGGCTTCAATGGCAGCAAATGACAACCGCCGATGTTGCTCCTGTGAAAAGACCTTTCCGTCGAGTTGTAACTGATTTTCATCAGCAATGACGCTGAGATTCACTACAGCGTTTTGCGCGGTTGAGGCCTCCCCGCTGATATTGAAATTGACAATCGCCACGTCAGCTGCGCTTTCTATAGACGCGGCAGTTTCCCGATCAAGAGTGCTGACGTGATACTCCAGCCGTTGTCGATCCAGACTGGCCAGGAATCTTGCTACTTTTTCATGGTTGGTCGATCTCAGCATGTCGGCAAGCACACTAACCCTTGCATCAACCCCCACCTCAGTGTCTTTAGTGCCTGCGATATCGAGGTTGTCGTGAATGCTCTCAACACCGGTAGCCAATAGTGCATCCACCAGCAATTTACGCTGCTCGACTGATTCGACTGTACCGTCAAGACTGGCCAGATTGCGCTGCATAACTACCTTGACCGAGAGCAAAGCGGGTTCTTCGGGAATGATCGTGGCCGGCAACGGTGTTTGCATTTCTGTAACGTTGAGCTCAATGTTGCGCACGCCTGTCGCGAAAAAAGACCGCTTTTGACCATCAGGCTGGCTGAGGATTCTGGTGAGTTGCTCTCTGCTCACTTGCGCTGGAAGCTCACCGTAGACCGCAAGATCGCGATACGACCAGCGTAAATTCAGTGTCGATGGATCAATACCCGCTTCGCTAAGCCTTTGAATGCTTTGTGTGTGAAGCCGGCTCTCAATATGGGGAATTCCCCAGATAACGGTGACTGCCACAGCGCAGAGCAATGACCACAGTGCAACGTTCCATACAGTCCGGGCGGGCCATGGCTGCGGTTCACCGGATGAGTTCGGTGTGTATACAGACCATTCACTGCTGTGTTTGTGTTCGTTGGAGCTTTTTTGTGGAATTTCTTCTGACACAACTGAGCCTGTTCTTAAGTTTTATTACACGAATACAAAGTCTTGTCGTATCGGTTCATTCAGCGTTAGTTTCACTACTCTAAGTATAGTTAGCAGCTCCGGTAAGTTACCTCTATGTCACGGTTGGGTAGTTTTACAGTGATTTACCTCACAGGCCGGCCGTGATGGCAAAAATCCTGCCAGTATTTGTGAAAATTCTGATATCACGATACGGTGCCGGGCAATTGGGTGAGTATTATTAACAAAGAAGAATTGTGAATGGGCGTCACGACGAAACTTATCAATTTATGGCCGCTCAACCACCTGGTGTCACCGCCTTGAGTTTCTTCACTGATAACGCCGGTGCAGTATTTCCAGCACCCTGAAAGTCACGCTATCTAACGCAGGACAGATTATTGTCACAGCACAACGAAATACAAACTTCTGATCGCAAACGCGGCCCGGGCTGTCTCACTATTCTTGGCATCATTGCACTGACTGTGGTGGTAACCGTTGCCGGCACGTTGTGGGCAATAAACAGTTCCTGGCTCAATGGCAGATTCCGACCGGTCGAACTATCTGAAGTCGAGCAACAAACCCTGACACAGAAAATGAACGTACTCACAGCGTTCAGCGCAAATCCAACTAACGATAGAGCGCAGAACGCTCAAAACACATTGAATGAAAATTCTTTGCAAGCGGACAACACAACAGAAGTGTTGCAATCTGAAACCTACACAGAGGACGACAGCAAAAGAAGAATTGAGTTAACCGAGCGTGAACTCAATGCGCTGCTGGCTGAGAACACCGACCTTGCCGAACAGCTTGTGGTGAAGTTATCCGACAACATGGCCAGTATGAAGTTACTGATTGATCTCGACCCCGACCTGCCATTTTTTGGCGGAAAAACACTTAAGGTCAGCAGCGGCACCGAACTATCCTATTCCGGCAGCCGACCGTCGGTCATCATGAAAGGGGTTAGTGTATGGGGAATACCGGTACCGAATGCCTGGCTGGGAGGGTTAAAAAATATTGACCTGATCAGTCAATTTGGGGATACCGATGGTTTTTGGAAATCATTCGCAGAAGGCATCGAAGATATTCGTGTAGAGGAAGGCAAGTTACTCATTCAGTTAGCCGAATGAGATTACTTCATCATGTCTAGAATAACTGTCGGGTTACAACACCTCGAAGCGATGGTGTTACGTGCACTAAAGAACCTGGGACTTGATGAGGCAGAAGCACAGGTCGTAGCAAAAGTACTGATGTATGCTGAAAAAAGGGCCAGCTCTCAGGGATTGATCAAAATTACCGAGCGCACGATACTGCCAGACGCAGATTGCAGTCCAATAATGTCCAGTGACAAAACCAAAGCTATCGTCACCCTCAACGGCGGCGGACATACCGGTATGTTCGTCCTTTATCAGGCCATGCTCGCTGCACGTTCGGCAGTTGAACACAGCGGAATCGCACTGGTGAATACATGTAATACCAGGTCCTCCACCGGTGCGATTGGTTACTATGCCGGTGAACTGGCAGATGCCGGTTACATCGCAATTATTCTGGCAGGTTCACCCAAGGTAATGGCAGTAGAGGGCGGCATAGATCCGTTGCTCGGTACCAATCCGGTAGCTATAGCTATTCCAACTACAGGAAAGAGTATTGTTTTTGATTCTGCGACCGCAGCCATTACCTGGTTCAGCGTTATCAATGCACGAAACAACCAGCAGCTGCTGCCTGAACACGTAGCGATTGATCACGCAGGAGATCCAACCTGTGAGCCGGTAAAGGCTCTGAGCGGCGCTCTTCGAACCATCGCCGGTGCTAAAGGTTCAGGCCTGGCAATCATGTTTGAATTCCTTACCGCCTCTCTGGCTGGTGCTTCAATCGCAGGTAATCCGATAGACAATCGCGCCAACACCATCATTTGTATCGATCCGCGTCAGCTACTCGACAACGATCAGTTTTACACAAACGCTGACTCACTGATCGAGACGATCAAATCAAGTCGAAGCGCCGACCGCAGTAATCCCGTTCGCCTCCCCGGTGAAGCCAGTGATGAAAAGGCGGCACAATGCGAGGCTGCCGACGCCATCGTCGTTGAAGCATCGATCTATTCAGAAATAATGCAACTGGCGCAATAGTTTTCAGCTCCCTCGCTAACTGATCATTTATACAGTGTTGCTGAGCAACAAGACTATTGCACACCCCCCATGCACAAGTATTTTATTTCAAGATAGTCGTCTATTCCGTACTTCGACCCTTCCCGACCGATACCCGATTCTTTTACCCCGCCAAACGGTGCGACCTCGGTTGAAATAATGCCTTCATTGATTCCGACGATGCCGGTTTCCAGCGCTTCCGCCACCCTCCAGATTCTATTGATGTCTTTCGCGTAAAAATACGCTGCCAGCCCGAACTCGGTGGCGTTGGCCATTGCAATTCCTTCTGATTCTTCGTTAAACCTGAAAACCGGTGCGACCGGCCCAAAGGTTTCTTCACTGGTGACCAGCATGTCGGTGGATACATCTGCCAGCACTGTCGGTTTGAAAAAAAGACCACCGAGCTCATGCGCTTCGCCACCTGCTAGAATTCTCGCACCTTTGGCCACCGCATCATCGATATGCTCAACCACTTTATCAACCGCTTGCTGATTGATTAGCGGCCCCTGCTGAACTTCTCCACTGTCGAAAGCGCCGACGTTCAGTGTCTGTGAAGCCTCGGCAAGCTTGCTGCAAAATTCATCGTATACTGAGTCCTGTACGATAAAGCGATTAGTGCAGACACAGGTTTGTCCGGAGTTGCGATACTTGGAGAGCATCGCACCCTGAACAGCGGCGTCGATATCCGCATCATCGAACACAATAAAAGGCGCATTGCCACCAAGTTCCATGGATACTTTTTTGACGGTTCCGGCACACTGCTCCATCAATAGTTTGCCTATCTCTGTAGAGCCGGTAAATGACAGCTTCCGTACAGCCGGAGAGGCCGTTAACACCCCGCCGACGACGGACGCCTGATTACTGGTCACCACACTGAATACACCTGCAGGCACACCGGCTCTCGCCGCCAGTTCGGCCATGGCCAGTGCGGATAGCGGTGTTTCCGCAGCAGGTTTAACGACCATAGTACAACCGGCTGCCAGTGCCGGCGCTACTTTGCGCGCAATCATCGCAGTTGGAAAATTCCACGGTGTGATTGCCGCAGTTACCCCGATGGGCTGTTTCAGGACGATGATCCGTTTGTCGGCGGCATGACCGGGTATCACATCGCCATAGATACGTTTGGCCTCTTCACCGAACCACTCAATAAAACTGGCACCGTAGGCAATCTCTCCGCGACTCTCTGTCATCGGTTTACCTTGCTCAGTGCTCAAAATGAGCGCGAGATCTTCCTGATGCTGCATCATTAAATCGAACCAGCGCCGCAATACAATGGCGCGCTCTTTTGCAGTTTTACTGCGCCAACCGGGAAGCGCACGCTCAGCAGCGTCAATGGCAAATTCTGTATCCACTGCCGCGCAGTCAGCTACTTCTATTATTGTCTCACCATTCGCAGGGTTAGTGACGGCGAAGCACGAACTGTCGTTCGCATCCACCCAGGTTCCGTCAATATAGGCTTTGCCCTGTAACAGGCCGCGATCATTCAATTGCATAAATTCAAATCCGGATTTCATCGTTTACATATCCCAGACAGCCGCAGGTGCAAGCCTGCCAACGACTATGTTCTGAGAGTTTCTTAATTCGGGCGCATACCACGGTGATAAGGATTCATATTGAGCGGTAGAAAGTACGCCGAGCTTTTTCAACACCGCACCCAGTGCCGCATCAGCGGCACGAGTTGCACCATCGTCTATTTTTAACGCCACCGCGATACCGGCAGACGGTGCGATTGCAGCGAACACGCCTTCGGCACCGGTTTTGACTACCAGATCGTGATGCGCACTCATCGTTGCTGTACAGCAGCGGTCGGTACCAGCGACCATATCCGGGTTTTCATGCATTGCTATAAGAATGTCATGCATCGCTTTTCGGCGAGCAACAGGCTGTTGATCAAGTGCGCAAAAACGTGACAGGCCCAATGCGAAGTTACGCAAAGGCAACGCCAGCGCAGGAAGCCCGCAGCCATCCCTGTCCCAGGGCAATACCAAACTGTCTACCTCTGCCAGATCGGACAGCACGTTCATCCAGCGCTGTTGAACCGGATGATCATAAGCAGAGTACCCATCTACCGATACGTCCATGAATTTTGCCAGCGTCATCATGCCTGTATGTTTACCCGAACAATTGTGCAACTGACGCATTGCCTGACCACCTTCACGCAGCCACTGATGAGCACTGTCGGTATGCAGTGGTAAGGATGCACCACATTCCAGCATGCTTTCATCGAGGTGTAGTTTTGACATCCACGCAGTTAACACGTCGAGGTGCGCCTGCTCAGCGTTATGTGAAGCACAGCCGAGTGCTATTTCGCGTCGAGACAACCGAAAATGTTCGGCGGCACCACTTTCGAGTAGCGGAATAGCCTGAATCGGCTTCAACGCCGAACGAGGGAACACCAGTGCATCTATATTGCCCAGAGAGAACACCAGTCTGCCGGATGCATCGACGGCTGCAACGGCCCCTCGATGACGGGATTCCAACGTTTTATTTCGAAACAGGTCTACGAGGATAGGATTCAATTCAGTCTCATCATTGCCGCAGTTCTGCCGCGGCTGCAGCCGCATGAAACTAGCGCGAGGTGCTGGTCGGCATCGTATATTTTGTGTGGCAGCCGGATTGCCGGTTGCCGTGGTTTAACTTCCGGTCAGGATTCCAGCAGCGAGAAAAAGGGCACAACAGAAAAGTAGCCGATTGCCAGCACCACGATCAAGATAAACACAATCTGCAGCGGATGAGATAACAGACGCGACAGAAACGTCTCAGCACGGCCATCACTGATTTGTTGCTCGAAATCAGCACGCGCAGCTTCGCGGCGTTGGCGCTGGTACTCATCCAGCAGGGATTTTGCACGATCCCAGTCGTCGTCGTCCCGCAACCAGATTGCGGGGAAAGACACCCCGAACCTGCCGGCAGTTGTTTCAAACCAGGGAATATGATGGCGGTCCAGCAGATCACATACCTCTGCGACCTCATCTTCTGGCGCCATTCGTAGTCTCAGTAGGATTTTGGCCATCTGTTAACCGGGAGTTAATCGCATCGTCAATTGAGTGTTAAGATCACCAACCCGTGGTGGGTCATACCAAATTTAATCCAATTACGTCACATATTTATTTATACACGCCATTCTGGCAAGGTTTGTGGGGTGAATGACCTGCTTTTTTGGCGTCTTCTATGCATCATATTCGTAGATGTGGGGATTGCTTCACTGAATTGCTCTGGCACTTTGGCTAGCGTGAACGGTTTTGTGATCCCAAACACACGAATACGCTGGACTAACAAAGTGAATAAAAACAGTACGCCCCCAAATCCAGTAAGACGCAACCTCACACTCGCCTGCCTTGCCAGTGCTGTCATGCCGTGGGAGGCCGCACGTGCTGCGCGTGGGCGCAACATTGTGTACCCGGATCGATCTCTGACGCTGCACAATGTCCACACAGGTGAAAAAGGCACCTTTGTCTACTGGTCTGAAGGCAAGTACATTGGGAGTAGTCTAAACGATATCAACTGGCTGCTCCGCGATTTTCGAACCAGCGAAGTACGCGCCATTGATCCGCGTCTATTGAATATTCTCTACGTGCTGACTAAAACACTCGAGGCAAGTGAGCCTACTCTTGTGCTATCCGGGTTCCGCTCCAAAAAAACCAATGACATGTTGCGTAAAACGACAGAAGGTGTTGCTAAACGCAGCTTTCACATGATTGGTAAGGCAATCGATATCCGTATGCCAAAGCTCGATATGTCGCACGTACAGCGCGCAGCACTCATGCTCAACGGCGGTGGTGTCGGCTACTATCCGGATTCGAATTTTGTCCATATAGATTCCGGTCCGGTGCGAACCTGGTAACCCGATTGTCGATGCCGGCGGCGCACGACTACCCTTCCCCTGCGTCACTGTTGATTCACCACGCCTGATCTATACTCGCTGTTTTTTGCGGGTATGCAAGCTATGACCTACCGGACCCCTGTTCTTATCGCAATGACAGCGCTCTTTTGTGCGACTGCGGAAGCGGACTGGTCCGGAGGCATCGAAGCCGGAACCCAACTCGGTTCAGATCAGAGCCCCGCACTGCGAGCCTACCTGCGCAATAGCAATACACCGTTATCTCACTATGTTTACCTCGACTGGATTCACGAATCCGGCAGCAGCAGATACCGACTCGGCTATGAACCCACCTACCAGATAAGTCAGTCAGTATTCAGTTTCGGCCAGTTCAGTATCGAACAGGACGATCCGGGTGGCATTGCCAGAGAAGTGAATGTACGAGTCGGAGTCGGCAACCATTTGTTCCGCACAAAGAACAGTCGATTCACATTGCAAACCGGCATCGGTGGTTCGCAGCTGAAATTCGAAGACAACACAGAAGAGACCGATGGCTACTTTTTTGCCGGCGGATTGTTCACCAGCAAGCTCATCGGCTTATTGAGATTTGATGCGGTACTGGAATCACGTGTAGCGGATACGCAAACGGTATCGACCGGTGAAGCCGGTGTTTCTTTCCGGGTCGGGCCTAATACCGCATTAAAGTACGCTTACACGATGAAGCGTTACGATTTTGATGAGGGCCGCGAAGACATCGTCAACGAAGACTCGTTTTTTACCCTGACATACGGTTTTTAACAGCCTGCAACCCAATGACTATCGGCGGGGCTGTGAGCACAACCCCCTGGCAGGCGGCGGGAACCAGTCAGGTTCCCGCATATCAGTGAATATCTAGTTAAAAATCGCCTTCTCGGCGGTAGCTTCTATTTGCACTTCGACACGTCGGTTTCTTTGCCGGCCGGTTTCAGTTGAATTGTCGGCAACAGGGTCCAGTTCACCCATGCCTGAAGTCATGATATCTACATCGGCAAGCGATGCTTTCAGATAACTTTGCACACTCGCCGCGCGTTGTTCGGATAACAGTTGATTGTATTCAGTTGAGCCCCAGTTGTCTGCGTGGCCGACCACCCGGATAGCGCCGACCTGACTGTTACCGTCAAGCTTGGCAATCAGGTTGTCCAGTTCTCCGCGCCCGGCGGTTGACAGATCCGCTGAGTCAAAATCAAATAACGCTGTGCCGTCAAAAGTCAGTGAAACCATCTTCTTCATCGGTTCAGCAACAGGTTCAATAGTTTCCGGTTTGGCACTGGCCTGGCACTCTACCAACATGGCATCAGTCGACCAGCCATTGAAATGCAGACAATCGCCAGTCGCAGTCAACACACGAGAGTCGTTTGCATCATTGACATACTGGGTTACCGGCTGCGCCGTTGTTGTACTGGATAGTGTCGAGCAGCCCTGCATCATTCCGACCGCGACTACTACACAAACTAAAGTTTTGTGCATGGGATTCGCTCCATTAGCGTTTTTTAATTGTGATTGCGGCCGCCGAATTCAGCAAACCTCGAATACCTCAAGCCCATTGACTCTGCAAATCAATTGCCAATGCCTTATTGTTATTAGCAAATAACTGTCAAAAAACAATCAAATAAGCACAGGTAATCACATAATATTGTTAGATCGCGAAGATGGTAATGTTAAAACGGAAATTATTCTCGTGATGACCACCTTGCCGCTGTTTAGTCCTGACCGACTAGACTTCACTGATCTCACTGACCTCTATAGAGGAGACACCGGCATTCCAAGTATCAAACTGACCACGCGCCGGGCTGTCCTGTCGTTACTCGCCTTAATGATTTGCGGCTGCACCAGCAGCGTTGCTGTTGGAACTGCCTACAACACTGCCGCCAGTCGATTCACCACGACACTGACTGACTACGCCGACTTCACCAGTGGTCAGGAGAAAATAATAGATAGGCGGGTTTCAGCGTTTCATCAATGGCATCGTGAAAACCAGCTCCGCCAGTACCTGGTTGTGATGCAACAACTCTCCGGCATGCTGAGCAAGTCAGATGCGGTTAAACCCGGGGATGTTCATCATCTGACGAAGACTGTGCAGGAGCTGATAGAGCAACTCAGCAAATGCAGTCCGTTGAACAGCAGCGGAGCCTTCCTGCAAACTCTGTCGGATCGTCAGGTAAAACAAATATCGACAAAAATTCGCGATAAACATGCGCAGCGAGTACGGGAATACGAATCTGAAACTGCCGACGAGCGCTTGAAGAAAAGACAGAAAAACCTCGCAAAGTGGTCAAAACGCGCTGGTGTGACCATGTCTGATGAACAACAGACACTGCTCGAGGCGACTTTGCAAAAGCAGATCAGCCTGTCACCACAAAGGCAAGCGCTGTGGCAGGCATGGTCCGAACAGCTGATTAACCAACTGAACAATCGCCACTCCGACGGATTTGTAATGCAGGCAGATAAACATATCGACTCATTATGGCGGCTGACCGCCAACGCATACCCGGAGGAATGGCAGAACAATATTGTGCTCTGGCAGGAATTTTTGTTCAGATTTATTCAACTAATGACCGACGAACAGATTAAGCGTTTTACCAGCACGATTGATCGTCTCTCAGTCACTATAGAAAAACTCTCAAATAAACCGGGCAAAACTAAGGCTGAATGTTTTGCAGCAGCACCGCAGTGAACAATGCCAGCACCTGAAACGAACTAACAGGCTGATTATCTGTATCTAGCGCTCTTACCAGCCAAAGGCGCCGTTTCTGAAAACTCAACCCAGTGATTCATCACCCTCAGGTTCAGGCTGATAATCACTGGTTGTTTCAACTTCGGCGTTGCGAATAATAAGCAACTTCGCTTCAATGCCTTTATCTACCAGATAAGGGATAGTTTTAATGTAATCGATCGAGAAGCCGTAGCTGCTCTGCGCACCATCCAGCTGACCTGCCCAGTCTTTCTCCTCCCATGCCAGTGCATTTATGGTAAGAATCAGCGGCGCCCCGGCTTCAAGTACACCGGTCATATGGGCGATATGGTCAGCGCAAAGCGGGCCGAAAGAACACACCCCGACACACACGCCGGCCTGATACCGAATATCGTCGACCATAGGAGTGGTCAGATCATGTTGTCTCAGTGACAGATAACACTGCCTTTTTTCCGCCTGCTCCAGCATACCCTGACTGATATCCACGCCGTACAGCCGCTGATAACCTGCGATGCCAAGTAGCTCTCCTACCATGCCGGACCCGCAGCCGAAATCCATCACGCTCTGGTCGGCAGGTACTATCGAAGAAAGCAGTTGCGCTGCCATCCGCGGGCCGGCATATCCTTCACTTTGTAAATCCTGATCATAAGTAGCGGCCCATTGATCATAGTAGGTTTCCTTATCAGGATTTCGGTAGCTTTCCAGCCGCTTTTTTTCTGCGGTGTCCGGATTAGTCATTTTCGATATTCCGTTTATTGCCATAACACGCCTCAAACCACGTGCTGCAGGCCTGATAGATGAGTATGCCCGGACACTCAGGATCGGGTCTGGAAAATATACACTCTGTCAAGTTCGTTGAATCAACCGCATGGTAGAGTATCATCTGAGTAAAGGCGATGCGTTAGCGTCATGCTGCACGCAGACCAGATGAAAACAAAGCGGGAACAGCGGTGATCAGGTGCAGAACAGGCAGGTCCGTACAACACGGTAAACACAGCTCGATAACAGCAGCTCAGCTTGCGGGTATCACACTGGCTTTGCTGCTCTCTGCCTGCGACACACAAAACCCTGTCGGCGGTATGGATAACCATTCGATCGAACTGGGCATTCCGGCAAAGATCCGCAATGTCGCCGCAGTGAATCTGGATGCAGTAACGGCCATTGCAAACGTCACAATCAATAATGAAGACACCGGACAGGACTACCCGTTAACCCGTGCCGGCAATCGCTTTCAAACAACTATCTCGCTGGAGAATGCCACCTCGGTTGCTGTGAATCTGCGTTTCAGCGAGCGACTCGGTTCCGGTGATGTCATCAGTCTGGCGCGACACGGTCAGGTTACGCAAACGGTCGGCAATGGCAATATAGTGATGGAATTTTTTGAAAGCGGATTCGACGATAACTTCGATGACGACAATGACGGCATCACCAACCTGCAGGAACGCAACCTGGGTACTGACCCGCTGACCCCTTCGCAGGTAAGACAAAACAGGCAACTGAACGTGGAATTTACGCTACCGGGTACTCTGCCTGATCCACTGGTCACCCAGTCCATTGTGACTTTTGCTGGTGTGCCCAGGGCGGTGAGCCGAGTGGGTAACAACCTCACTATCACCGGCAATATAACGACGCTGAGCGAAGTTGATATAGAAGTAGTACTGCTGCAAAGAGTAAACAACCGACAGGTAGTACTGGCCACGGCAACACGTACCGTACCAGCCGGCTTTGATGATTTGTCACAACAACTGACAGATGGTGAGTTTGACTTCAGCCGCGACGATGACGGCGATGGTCAGACCAATGTGGAGGAAGTTCGAAACGGTACAGACCCTTTCACCTCCAACTGAAGCGAGCTCTCGATGATCGGCACAAGAAAACAACGATTATAAATGCCGCGGTGATAGTACCGGGCGCTATGACCCGGGGCTGCCAGCCATTCAACCCGACAACGCAACCTTTCCAGAATGTTAATCATCTATAAAGGTTAACGCCGAGCCCCCGGTGTTAACGACATGCAATAGAAATCCATGCCCGTTGATTAGCGGACAGACGATTGGTTGCGTTAACATGCACTAGTCACAAGTGACTCGCCAGTCCAGCAATACACGTGTTAACTACGCACTGGACTCCCGGCAGACCCGCCACAGACGCTCACATAGCAAACCTTAAACGCTATGCCGGGCGCCAAGGGATCTGCAGCATGTGCCGGCATTTCCGGCCGCGTACTTCAACCATCAATTAATATCGGGCGAACCCATGAAAAAACCTATCGAATTAAAGCGCAAATGGATACCACTTGCATTTATTCCCATGATGAGTGTTGCCGTTCTGGCTGGATGCAGTAGCGACGACGATGACAGCAGCGACAACGGAGACAGTGGCGGTAACGGCGACATGGTCGTCGGAGATGCAGACGGGAACAACATTCCCGATGCGTTTGAAACCACAGACGCCACCCAGGACACCAACGGCAATGGCATTATCGATACCTTCGATGCTGATGACAGCACGAACGATACAAACAACAACAATATCAACGATGCGTTCGAAGCGGCGTTGACCAGCGGCACCGACGCAAACCAGGATGGCATCGACGATGATGCACTCGCCGGATTAGATGGTGATGGAGGCGACGGTGGTGATGGAGGTGACGG
>JAHDHK010000007.1:35968-38986 GCA_020631335.1 Chromatiales bacterium | reverse complement strand
GGTGACGGCGGTGACGGCGGTGACGGCGGCGATCCTATCGGCACCGGTGCGCTTACGCCTGTCGGATTCGAAGGAGATGCTGATCTGGGTACCGTTACCTTCAGCTGGGACGGCACCAACCTCAGCGGTATGGTCACCACAGATGCAGAGGCCGGCGCAACATCAGCCGCATTAATACGTGGTATTGCCGCATCGCCTGACAACGGTTCACAATTAATAGAACTCAGCGGCACCGGCCCTAACTTTGAATACCCTGTCGGTTTGTCCGCCGATCAGTCCGCGCCGATTGAAGATGCATTCAGCGCCGGCAACGTTTTCGTCCGTGTACAAACGGCCAGTGGCGCTGTTGATTCATTCCAGCTACTGCCCCCCAGTGGAGCGGTTGTCGCAACCTTCAGCAATTTGACCACTGAAGATGACAGTGTTGTCTCTACCGGTGCTGCTTTTATGAATGTAAATACAGTATCAGGCGACTACTCGGTATTTTTGAACGTTAACATCAACGTGTCCGATACCGATGCAGACGGCAATACGGTTACGTTATCTGCTGCACACATTCATTCCGGCTCACCATCCGGCCCGGTTATTATTCCGTTAGCCGACACGGGCAATGGAACGCAGTTCAGTGCCACCGGCACAATGAACGCAGATCAACTCTCAGTGATTACCACCAACAATGGCTGGTTTAATGTACATCTCAACGATGGCAATACCCCGGGAGCAAGTTTCTTAAGTGGTCAGATCAGCTCTGATCAGTTCTAGGAACATCACAACCTGCTGTACAAAAGGCGCCACCCGGCGCCTTTTGTTTTTGTAGTGTATGTTATTCGATGCTGGGCAATCGGCACTAACCCTGACGCTTTTACGCACAGGACTTCATCATAGCCTTACGCAGCTCAAGAGCCTTGCTGTCAGGCAAACGGGATACATCGCTAAAAGTGACTACTTGCCCGCACTGTACCGGACGGGTTAATACACACGAATGCGCAAGTCCTATAGGCAGTGCGTCAAGTTGAACACTGGAATGCGCCGGTAGTAACTTACCCCACACTGTGTAACCACCCTCACCATCCAGTGCTTCACCGGGTTGCAAATCACGCTTTGCTACCGACACAACATCGCCCCGGAACTGCTCACTTGAGCCGGTTGGTTCCCCACGCAGCGCAGCACTGAGCACCGACACAGAGAGTTCCAGTCCGATTAAGTGATAGGGCTTGAATTGCGCGGCATAACGGCCACTGTGGTCGGTACGCAGTCCATATTGCTTAAAGCAGTCTGCGGCATAATCTGTCGGTGCTTCCAGCACCACGTATACACCCCAGCGTAAATCCCGTACCAATGGCTCGCCATTGCGTTTAATACAGGAAACCACCTCGACCATACCGCTTGATTCAAGCACTCCGCCAGCAGATTGAGGACACAACACAGCAGCCAGATCATCTGCCTCGCAGGGTGGAAAGAGTAATCCATCGGCAGGCACATTCAGATCACACGCGTTGGCGATAGCCGCCATCTCTATCGCCGACTTGGTGCCATCAAGAAATGAGTTGAACATCTGTGCATTCATGCCCGCTTTCGCTGCGGTGTCGGGCGACAGGCCGTAATGCGTCCAGACGTCATCGGGGGTGACTTCATGATAAGCGGGTAGATACTTGGTGCCCTTACCCGCTGCGGCAATATGAAAACCACTGGCACGCCCCCAGTCGACTAATTCTGCAACCAGCGCAGGCTGATCACCATAAGCCATTGAATAAACCACCCCTGCCGATCTTGCATACTGAGACAACACCGGACCTGCGAGCACATCTGCCTCAACATTGACCATCACGACATGTTTGCCGTTTTCGAACGCACACAGTGCGTGAGCAACACCGGCTGTCGGGCTTCCCGTGGCATCGACTACCACACTCACCTCGGGCCGGGCGCAGGCTTTTTGATATTCGTCGGTAAAGTCGCACTGATCGATAAGCTCAGTCGACCACCCGACAGACCGGCACGCATTTTTGGCGTTGTCCGGAGACAGATCGACTATTGTTACGACATCGAGGCCATTAATATGCGGTACCTGAGCCAGAAACATTGAACCAAACTTTCCGGCACCGATTAGCGCAACACCAACCCTTTCGCCACGGGCGACCTTGTCATCAAGCAAACGTTTAAGATTCAACTGTATCCTCCCCGGTGATTCACAGCCCCTGATAAACCACTGCGCTGATTAGACTCTGCTAGCATCTTTTCAAGCGCTTCTATTTTTCTGTCTCTAAGTGCCAGGCTGGCTTCAAGCGTTGTTTTATCCCCTGATTCACCGAACTGCTCCAGAGAAGTCCTCAGCGTATCAATCATCTCATCACGAACTTTGATCGCTTCGTGGAGTTCGTGGTGTCCGGCTTCACTCGACGACGCAGAATATTCAGCGGTACCGGCTGAACGTTCGAAATCTGCGATACGACGCTGTGCCCCGAGCAGTTTTGCTTCAAGTTCGCGCACGCGATTAGCACCACTGGACTGCGCATTTTCCTTTCGCAGTTTATCGATTTGCTGACGCGAGGTTTTCAACTCGGACGAAAGCACTTCAATCCGATTTCTTGCGCGGGTTAGCTCCGGCGCATCACGTTCGCCTCCAACTGCAGCGGCACCGCTGGCTACCTGCAGTCTGTCTGATAACTCAGCATTGCGGATACGAAGATTATCGACATCAACCTTCAACCTTGCGGCATTTCTCCGCAGTGACATTAAGGACTCTGCATCGACCCGGCTTCGGCGCCAGCGCCACAGCATCCAGCCGGTCAGCAGCCCCACCAGAAAGGCCGCAATAATAGGCAGAAAGATATCCCACAAAACCCAAAGCATGGTTACTGTTCCCGGCGTCTAGTTATCGAAACCACTGCGAGCACTGAACTCGACACGGCGATTTTGTTTCCTGCCGACTTCCGTATCATTACTGGTCAGAGGTGCTGCTTCACCGAACCCCACCGCTCGAAGACGAAGCTGGTTTATCCCGCTGTCTTCCAGGTATTG
>JAHDHK010000007.1:0-35958 GCA_020631335.1 Chromatiales bacterium | reverse complement strand
GTTCCAGACTGAGCAATTCATTGTCAATACTCGAACCACTGCTGTCGGTATGTCCCGATATCAACACGACCGGGCGCTGATATCGATTCATGGCGTCAACGACTTTATCCAGTGTCTGCTTGGCATCGAAACCCAGGTCTTTACGAGATGAGTCAAACACTACTGTTTCACGTATTTCATCAGCCAGTAAATCAATTTCCTGCTGCAGCAAAACGACTTCACGGGAAAGTGAAATCTTGCGCGACTCGATCACCCCGGACACTTGCATACCGTTATCAGACGCAGACTGACGCACCGCCAGCATCGGTGCGCTGTCTTCTTCAAATTCAACCAGTGAGTCGAACTCAAACAAATTTCCAGTGATGTGTGCATCCGCTTCCTCTGCGTTAGCAAAAGTGTCGAGCGCCGCCAGTATGAGCGTCATACGCTCTGCTGTTTCTTCGTTGTTAACTTCACTGGCCGCAATCTTCAGCTCATCAATGACCGCACCGCCGGAAGCCGCCCGTGCTGCGGCTTCGAGCAATTGCGATTGCTGTTGCTCGCTAACCACCACACCGCTTAGCGTGACACGACCTTCCGTCTTTTTCGCACGTACATCAAACACCGCACCCGGCGCACTCTTTTTAGCGATGATATCGCCACTGATGACCAGTCCAACATCGCCGGCACCACCGCGTCGTTGCAGCAAATCGACCAGTTTATTTTCATCGTCAACAGTTGCATTGAATCGGAAATCCGTGGCTGACAATGTTGCATCGGCCTCGGTATCTGCATCCAGACCTGCAATAGAGTTTGCGAAGCTCTCAACTCGCTGGTCCGCGCCGGGTATAGCCTCCTGCAAACCGGACACGCCAATCTGACGCACTATGTTATCAGCACCCAGTGCCGAGGCTGCCGCCTCATAGATGCGGGTTCTCTGAGATTCAGTCAGCACTGTGCCGCGTAAAATCATCTGACCATCACTTAATGTGGCTGTCAGATCAATCGTGCCCTTTTCCTGTTGCAATTCGGGCGGTGGCGCTGCTCTGGCGAGTTGCAGACTGATATTCCGAACCCCTCCGGAAGCGGTATCACGAAGCACATTAATGACTTGTTGCTCAGTCACTTCCGCCGACAAATCTCCGGTTAGCGATAGATTCCGGTAATCCCAGTCAAATTCGAGACTATCGAGATTGACTCCGGCGCTGGCAAGGTCAGCTCGCGCGCTCTTATCCAGCGCCTGCTCGAAGTGGCCAGTGCCCCACCAGGCAGTAAAACACGCCAGTGAGAGCAGTAGAAACAAACCGAAAAACACTGTCGATGACGTTTTCCACGGCCATTGCCCGCTGCGTCCGGGTGGCACGAATGCCGCCCACCCCGTGTCCACAGGCGCCTCGTCGGTGTCGACACTCATCGGCAACACCCGGTCGGACCACAGCACCGTGATACCCGATGTTCAGATCCGGCACCACTGGAGGTGGCATACGGTGTAATTTGCGCAGACGATGCGGGGGGCAAACCCGCAGGGGTTGTGCAGTTGGATATTTTAATTTTTAGCGCGCTCACGCAATTATCGAAGGCTCTGACGATCAGTCTGTAGTTAATAGCACCAGGCGGCTGCGGGTAAATCCCCAACCTGTCACTATCCCCACAAGTTTACATCGTGGCTGCTGAATTTCATACGATTTGGAAAGATTTGGGGGCGCAACGGCCCGTACACTCGATCCGGGAGGTAATTTGATGTCATTTCCCAGCGATCCGTAACCACACGGAGACCAATGTAAACAAGCGTAGCAACGGCTGTTATCAGGCCTCAGCTCTCTTGTCATGACACGATACATGCATTATAGTGTCATGACAAATTTAGGAGAGACCCCATGTACGCCTGTTTAATTATTGCTTTCATTTTTCATGTATTACGTTCACCCGCGCACGATCATAATCTGTCTGTAGACGCAGACTAGCACCCTGCCTTCACCAGGTTTCCATTAACCCACCCGCCCTAACAAACAGCCCTTCCCGACACCTCTAATACAAGACAAATAGCCTGTTCGTCAGTTAACATCATCCGGTCGCGCAACGCCTGGTTGCCCACCACCCGGAGATGAATTTGAAAAAAGCAACGTTGACCCACTGCGTCGCAGCCGCTTCTTTACTGGCTGTATCCTCGCTTTACAGTGCTTCACACGCAGCGGATCTGTTCAGCAAGGGTCCCAGCGTCTTCAACTATAACTTCGCCGAGATCAAATATCTTGATGCGGATGGAGCCGACGGCTTCGGACTGACAGGCTCTGGCGACATTCGCGACAACATCGCCCTGCGGGTCGACTATCTCAGTGCCGACAATGACAACGATGCCTTAAGGCTCGGCGCCACCTATTACAAGCAGTCACAGCGCTATCCTCGGGCGGATCTGAATTTTTCAGCCGGTCTTGATCGGGTTGAAGACGAAGGCGGTATCTTCGCATCCGTGGGTACACGCTATGCGTTCAACGATGTTATCGAGCTGAACGCGGCGCTTGAATTCAACACAGTTTTTGATACCGATCTGAATATTCTGCTGGCGGGCCTGTATGAGGTCTCACCGGGGTTTTCCGCATTGCTTCAAACCAGCCTCGGAGATGACTCAGTCATCGGTCTGGGTGTTCGGTTTTACTGGCGTTAGCGGTTGTACCAACTGGCGAACGTGACGGTGTAAGCCAACACCGTCCCTATCGTCCTTTATACTGGGCACATAAACCGGAATCAGCCGTTTGCGATATGCCATTCGTGCTATGCGGTCCCCGAACAGCCAGCCCCAATATTGTCCCCGACAAGGAGAACGGCCATGAGAACCTACTGCCATATTGATCTAAGCGATCAAAGTATCAAAAAAGAAGCACTGCACGGCGAAGATATCATCCGTGCCGGCCGGCATCTTATCGCTCGCACACTACTTGATCAGGGAGTGGCTGATGTCGATCCTCTGTCCCCGCAAAACCCGTTGATTTTTTCCGCAGGTCCTTTTGCCGGCAGTAATTTTTCCAATGCCAATCGCACCAGTGTCGGCTGTAAAAGCCCATTGACAGGTGGTATTAAAGAAGCCAATTCAGGCGGAACATTCGGTTTTGCCCTCGGGCAACTTGAGCTTGCCGGATTTACCCTGCACAACGCATCAGATGAATGGGTCATTATTCACTTCAAGAAGGACGGATCGATTGATTTTGCACCTGCAGAGGCTTATCTGGGCATGGGCAACTTTGACACTGCCGAAAAACTGCACGAGGTCTACGGTAGAAAATGCAGTATCGGACTCTGCGGGCCGGTAGGCGAGTATCAGGGGCTGTTGGCTGGAATATCGTTTAGCGATGTGGATTTACGACCCTCGCGCCTCAGTGCCCGGGGTGGTGTCGGTGCCGTCATGGGTAGCAAGAAAGTCAAAGCCATTGTTGTAGATCTACACAAAATGCCCTCCTTCCATGAGCGCAAGAAACTAATGGGGGCGGTGCGCGAATACAACAAAATGTTGAAAGCTGAACCCGCTATCGACAACTTTGCCAAAACCGGCACAGCGATGATGTCAGATGTTATCAATCAGCTCGGCGGAATTCCGGTTAGAAACTTTACCGGCGGGCGTGCCGCCGATACCAGCAAAGAAACCTACAAACTAAGTGGCGACTACCTGCGAGAACAAAATATAGCCAGAGGAGGCGAGACAACCCACGCCTGTATGCCCGGCTGTCTTATTCAGTGCAGCAACGTTTACGCTGACGAAGACGGTAACGAAGTCGTCTCGCCAATAGAGTATGAAACGATAGGACTGGTCGGTACCAACTGTGGCCTGAAAGACCCGGATGATCTGGCACGGGTTAACTGGCACGCCAATGATCTCGGTGTCGATACCATCGAACTCGGTGGCACGCTCGGGGTGTTAATGGATGCCGGTCACGGTGAATTCGGTGATGCTGCCTTTATGGAAAAGATGTGCGATGAAATGCGCACCGGCAGTGACCTGGGCAAAATCATCGCACAGGGCGCCGCACGCGTCGGTGAACACTATGGTATCGAGCGTGTGCCGGTGATCAAAAAACAAACGATCAGCGCCTACGACCCGAGAGTGATAGAGGTCACCGGTATCACGATGATGATGACCGCACAGGGGGCTGACCACACCGCTGGCAATCTGCCTACCTACGAATGCGAAGGCAAGGAAGTGGAAGAGTTGGTGCACGCCAGCCTTGAAGCACAGGTACTGACCGCAGCAGCCGACTCACTGGGTCTGTGCATCTTCGGAAGATCAGTCACCAACGAGCAGATAGATTTTATGGTGAATGCGCTGAACGATGCACACGGCACGCAATTAACGCCGGATTTTTATCAGCAGCTTGGCACCGAAGCACTGAAACTTGAAAACGAATTTAATCAACAAGCCGGATTCCTGGTTGATGACGATGACCTGCCGGAATTCTTTTATAAAGAAGCACTGGCACCCACCGGCAAGCTCGCACGTTTTCACGGCAAGGAAGTTAAACCGTCAGCAGAATCCTGGTGGCAGCAACATACAAACGCCTGACACAAAACCGGTATAGAAGTGCTTTAGCGCTTGCACCAATGTCCGGCCCGATGTACCCGGAATACCGGGTACGACGCCGCGAACCTTAGTATGTAGACTTACAGGTTATGTCTCATAGGCGGCTCAGTAGTCGCCGTGAGTGATCGGCTGTGCCACCCATCTCCCGATGGTGTGTGCGATCAGCCCGGCCAGCGCAACGTCTCCGGCACCGTTCCAAAGGTATGTATTCAGTGACAGAATTTCTGCGAAGACCTGGTTGAGCTAGAAAAAGTCCTTAAACACCAGGGTAGCCAATCAAGTTTATTCACTGGAAAAATAGGCTTGTTTGAAATGCAGACGACAGGTCGACTCATAACGGTCATTACCACCGATTTCGATTTGAGCACCCTCGGTGACCGCGTTACCGTTTTCATCGCGACGAATAACCATGGTAGCTTTGCGTCCGCAGAAACAAATCGCTTTCAGCTCCTTCAGGTTATCCGCCCACGCCAGCAGGTACTTGCTTCCTTCAAACGGCTCTCCCTGAAAATCGGTGCGGATACCATAGGCCAGCACCGGCACATCGAGCTTATCGCATACTTCACTCAACTGGAAAACCTGATCACGATTTAAAAACTGTGCCTCATCTACCAATACACAACTGAGTGTTTTTTTTGTATGTTCGGTCTCTATCAAGTCGAACAAATTATGCTGAGGATCAAAAATACTCGCCTCGGTCTGCAACCCGATTCTCGATGCAACCATCCCCTCGCCATAGCGATTATCAATAGCCGGTGCCAGCACCATGGTATGCATTCCGCGCTCGCGGTAGTTGTAGCTGGATTGCAATAACGAGGTTGATTTTCCCGCGTTCATCGAAGAATAGTAAAAGTAGAGCTTTGCCATGAGCTGTAACAGTTGTTGGATCTGCCGCAGACTACCCCTGCAAACCACGCGCTGCAAGGGATCCATTGGCCATTCACAATCTATCTATATGGGTTGATCAGCCACACGAACAGTCAAGCCGGGAGAAGCTCGAAACAACACAGACTCAATATGTTCACTTAACGCATGCACAGGGCACAGGTATTCTCTTCGGTGCCGTGTCTGCACTACACTTGAGCTAATCGCAGAAACACCGGAAAGATCCAATGCTGGAAGCCAGACTGAGAATCAGAGTCGAATGGGGCCACTGTGATCCGGCCAAAATCATCTACAACCCGCATTACTATATATGGATGGATCACTGCTCACATTCGCTGCTTAGAATCGCCGGGCTGGATCTGAAAGACCACATAAACGACCCTGACTTCAAAGCGTGCCCGCTGGTGACAAGCTCGGCAGAATTTCACTCACCTGCCTATCTCGGAGACCATTTAATACTGTCCAGCAGCGTCACCAGGTTCGGTAATAAATCTTTTGATATCGCCCACCGTTTCTGTCGCGACGATACACTTCTTTGTAGCGGGAAAGAAGTCAGGGTTTGGGGTGGTACGGATGACCATGGAAAACTGATTGCAGTCCCTGTCCCCTCCTGGATAAAGGAAAACCTGAGCGTTGAAGCGTCGCAGGATGTCTCTGTATAAACAGAAATCACAGCTGTTCAGTCGGTTTATCCCGTCACAGCCACTCTATAGAATCTCAGTTTCAACAAATACAAATTCATAGTCATTAGCGTTCACAACATTGTGCTCAACGCCTTCAGCCCGGTAATACGCCTGACCGGCAACCAGAGAAGCTTCTGTATTACCCTCCCGCGTTTCGAGCAACAGTTTACCGGTAGACTGCGGCACCACTACATAATCGTATCCGTGGCGATGCCAGCCGGTCTCACCTCCGGGTGGAAAACGCCATTCGGTTACAATTACACGTTCATTTTTAACCTGTACAGTCGGAACAGCCGGGGGTCGGGTAGACATGACAATTCTCTTTGCGGGTGATGAAACCGTGCCGTATTGGATAACAGGCTTGTCTGATGGCTGCAAGCCTGGCTGTCGTCAACCGTAACACGGTTCCGGCACACAAGCCCGTTGGAAATGGCGTAGCTGCTTTAGCGCACTCAGCTGATTACCCCTACAATGAAAGACTGACAATACAATGGTCGAACACAACATGACACCGGGCAGCTCGCACAACTACGCCAGAGAAATCTGGCAAAAAGACAAGGATCATCACCTGCACCCCTGGCAGCTATTCGACAGCTTCCACGAGGAAGGCGCAATGGTTATGGATCGTGCTGAAGGTGCCTGGCTTTACGATATCGATGGCAACCGTTACCTCGACTCTGTTGGTGGCTTGTGGTGTACCAACATCGGCCAGGGCAGAAGCGAAATGGTTGAAGCGGTCGCAGAACAAATGCTGAAAATGACCTACGCCAGCCCTTTCGTTGACATGACCAATGCACCGGCAGCAGAGCTGGCAGCGAAGCTTGCCGAATTGGCACCGGGCGACCTCAACCATGTCATGTTCAGTTGCGGAGGCTCGACCGCCAACGATTCAGCTTTCCGTCTGATTCAGTATTACCAGAACTGCCGTGGAAAACGAAACAAAAAACACATTATTGCCAGAGATGCCTCGTATCACGGGTCTACTTATGTGTCTATGTCAATCGGTGGGAAAAAAGCAGATCATCCACCCGAGTTTGATTATATCCGTGACACGATTCACCACATATCAAGTCCTAACTACTATCGCAACGGCGACGGACAAAGTGAGTCACAATATCTGGACTTTCTTGTTGATGAACTGGAACAGAAAATAGTTGAGCTGGGCGCAGATAACGTCGCCGCATTTTTTGCTGAACCGATTCTGGGCGCCGGCGGTGTAGTGGTTCCGCCAGATGGCTACCACCAACGCACTATGGAAATCTGTAAAGCACATGACGTTCTGTATGTATCAGATGAAGTAGTCACCGCATTCGGGCGACTCGGTCACTGGTTTGCATCGAAAGACGTTTTCGGTCTGCAGCCCGATATCATTACCTGCGCCAAAGGCATTACCTCGGGGTATCTGCCACTGGGGGCAACCATATACTCGTCACATATACACGATGTGATCAGTGAACCGGGCCATGGACGGTATTTTTCCAACGGATACACCTACTCCGGGCATCCTGTATCGTGTGCGGCCGCATTAAAAAATATCGAAATCATGGAACGTGAAAATCTGTTTGAACATGTCAAAGACGTTGGCCAGTACTTTGAAAAAAAATTACAAACCCTGAATGACCTTGAGATTGTCGGCGAAATTAGAGGTGTCAGTCTTATGCAATGCGTAGAGTTTGTCGCCGACAAAAGCACCAAAGCAGTTTTTCCGGACCACATTGATATCAGCAAAACTATTTCTGCTATCGCTGATAAAAAAGGGCTACTGGTGCGACCGATTATTAATCTCAATGTGATGTCCCCGCCACTGATAATCGATAAACAACAAATAGACTTTGTGGTAGAGACACTTCGTGAAAGCATCGAAGAGGCCACTGTACAGTTGAAAAAAGAGGGGCACTTGTCCTGAGGCTTATGGCAGATCAACAGACAACTCTCGGTGTCGCACTAATAGCGTTGTTACAGCGCTATGGTGTCGAACATGTTTTTGGCATTCCTGGTGTACACACTATCGAATTGTATCGTGGACTCGCTGATAGTTCGATTACCCACCATACCCCGCGACATGAACAGGGAGCGGGTTTTATGGCAGACGGATACGCTCGCGTCAGTGGCAAACCGGGGGTATGTTTTGTGATTACAGGACCCGGGCTGACCAATATCGCTACACCGATGGGACAGGCGCTGGCCGATTCCATTCCCATGCTGGTGATCTCCAGCGTGAACGACACACTGAACACACCGCAGGCACAGGGGATGCTGCATGAAATGCCGGACCAGCTCGCGCTGTCTGCTACCTTGACCCGGTTCAGTCAAACCATCCACAGTGAAACAGAACTGACATCGGCACTTGCACGCGCGTTTGATGTATTCTCAAGTGCACGTCCGGGGCCTGTGCATCTGCAAATTCCTGTCTCCATGCTGGGCAAAACCTGCCACCTGACACCGATGCAAAGTCGTCGACAAGCGACCCGACCGGCACCTGATCCTTCCAGCCTGGCAGCAGCAGCTAAGGCTATAGATAAGTGTCACTCTCCGGTTATTCTTGCCGGTGGTGGTTGCCGACAGGCGGCAAGTGCAATACAACAACTGGCAGAACACCTCGATGCACCCGTTTTTCTCACCATCAATGCACGTGGTGTGTTGCCACCGGCACATCCATTATCTGTTTCTGCCAGCGGTACAATGAAGGCTGCAAGAACCGCCATTGCGGCGAGTGATCTGGTAATAGCCATCGGCACTGAGCTTGCCGCCACCGACTACGATCAATATAAAAATGATGAATTTTATATCAATGGAACACTTGTCCGTTGTGATATAGATCCTTTGCAAATTAACAATAACTATCTGTCTGACATCGGTGTTGTGGCAGATTCGCAGCATTTTGCAAACGCTTTGATTAGCAAGACAACACGCAAGCAAGGTAATGGCAGTGAACGCTGCCGCACGGTGATAACGGACGCACATCAGGAACTCACGACAGAGATGAGTAGACATTTATCACTGCTTGAACGTGTTCGAACAACCGTGCCCGATGCGATATTTGTCGGTGACTCAACACAGCTTATCTATAGCGGCAATATGCTGTTTAACACAGCAAGGCCTAATCACTGGTTCAATTCTTCCGTGGGTTTTGGCACGCTGGGTTACGCCCTGCCCGCTGCTATCGGTGCATCCATTGCTAAAAGAGGAAACCCGGTGATATGTCTCATTGGCGACGGCGGTCTTCAATTTGTACTGGGAGAGCTTGGTACACTAAGAGATGCCGGTCAGCCGGTCGCTATTCTGGTCTGGCGTAACAACGGGTACCGGGAAATAAAAACCACGATGGAGCAGGCCGGCGTGAAGACTGTGGGGGTGGAGTTCTGCGTACCGGACTATCTCAAGGTTGCAGAATCCTACGGTATAAGATCATTCAGAGCAGACACCATCGATTCACTGTGTGAACAACTTGCCATCTCATTGGACAACTGTGAGCCGGTGCTGATCGAAATGGAAGAAGCAGAGATTATGCAATAAAACACTCTTGCACTGAATGGTTATGTAAACCTTGCGCAGTCAGAACGGAATGGTTGTCCATAAGTGCAAGCTATCCACCATCCGGCAGTTGAAACACACGCCGGATTTCCTGGTAACAATGCGGAGTTCGGTGAAAATGTTGAGCGCTAAAACCCAGGGATAATGCGGTTTCGATATTCGGCTGACTATCATCGATAAAATACACATCTTCAGCCTGCAAAGAAAATTTGTTCAATAACCGTTTGAATAATTCCGGATCTGGTTTGTTAAGATTTTCTTCTGCCGAAATCATCACTCCGTCAAAGTACTGGAAGTATTCCCGCTCTCGCAGATAGCTGGCATTATCGAGAGACATGTTTGAAAGCACATACATCGGTATGCCTGCATTGTGCATTTGTTGAATCATCTCAATCGAAGGTGAAAGGTCAGTCAGCGACTCGCGAACCACATCAAAACAGCGCAACACCTGTGCCCTGCTTAATGTCGACTGCTCAATCAGACGCCCGGCAAACTCGCGCTCTGTAATCAATCCCTGATCCAGCTTCAGCCAATCGGTATGTCCCAGGAACTCACGACGCAGAAAATCAGTTTGCTCAGCGTCACAGCGGCAAAGTTCAAGTATGGTTTCAGGTTCCCAGCGCACCACGACATTGCCCAGATCCCACAAAGCAATTTTTACATTTGGCATCAGGGTTCAATTCCCTGCATCACAGAACGTACCCCCTGCAATATAAAGCCGTGCTCTGACGAAACAAAAAACATACTGACCCCCAGATCATGTAACGCACTGACCTTTGCGGTATCGGGCACAAAAGTCATACAACAACAATGTTGTTGGTGGCAGGCCTGCCCAACCCGCTTTATCGAATCGAGGACCTGCTGATCATTCAGGTCCTGCACTCCGAGACAAACCGCCAGATCGGCAGGCCCGACAAAAAGTCCGTCAATACCTTTTATAGCAGCGATTTGCGCACTCTGAGCCACGCCCTCAGGTTCTTCAATCTGGGCGATCACTATCGTTTCATCGGTACTCTGCTGCAATAATTCCGGCATACGACGAGTGGTAAACCCGGCCCATCTGGTGGACCCCGCGTAGCCACGACCGCCGTGCCCGAAACGGCCCCATCTGGCAATATCCTGTGCTTTTTCTACCGAGTCGACATGAGGCACCACGACTCCTGTCGCACCACTGTCCAGTGACTGCAGTATTTCATGCCTGTCCCCGGTTGCAACCCTGACGAGCGCCGGCAGCCCCTTGGCCCGCGCAATGGCCAGACACGCATCGAGCCTGGCCCGGTCAAATGGTGCATGCTCGGCATCCAGGCAGATAAAATCCAGACCGGAGACGGCCAGCACTTCAACCAGCTCATAGGCCGGTGTCTTTAAAAACGTTCCGGTAAGCAATTCACCGGCGGCCATACGCTGTTTTAAAGTTTGAGTGTCATTCATAGAGTGCCCCGTTATCTTTGCAGTACTGAAGGATTGAACACGCGTTCCGCAGCCAGACAACCGTCAAAGGTATCCAGTATATTCTGCGCTGCATAACTTGCCATCCGACTGAGACCTTCCTCGGTACTGGCAGCATTATGTGGTGTAAGGATAGTATTTTGACAGCTGAATAGCGGATGCTCGGATACAGGAGGTTCGCTGGCAAAGACGTCCACGCCAGCACCGGCAATACTGCCCGCCTGCAACGCTTCTGCCAATGCGACTTCATCCACCACCCCGCCACGTGCACAGTTAATGACAATCGCATGCGGTGGCAATGCTGCCAGTTCTGCCGCGGCGATCATCCCCCGGGTGCTGTCATCCAGCGGAACATGCATGGTAAGGTAGTCCGTTCGGGACAGCAGTGACCTGAAATCACCGGTTGTTTCAACGCCGATCTCATCTGCCGCCGCATAGTCCAGCGCAATATCGGCAACAGTCACACGCATGCCAAACGCCTTGCATAGCGGTGCCAGTTGCTTACCGATACGACCAAAGCCCACTATCACAACATGCTTGCCATACAGCTCACTGGTGTGATGCTGACAACGCTGATCAAACCTGTCCGCCCGGGTCAGTGCATCATAAAGCACAGTGCGTTTATTCAGCGCCAGCATCATCATTAATACATGCTCGACCACTGAAATAGTGTTCGAATCAGTGGCGATTGCTACCGGTAGAGATCTCTGTGTACAGTAGGCGGTATCAATATTGTCACAACCCACACCGTGCCTTGATACCACTTCAAGTGCCGGTGCCCTGCTTAAATCCTCCGCGCTCAGCTCCATCGTACGCACCAGCACCGCTGCCGCATCTTGCAATTCCTGCAGTACTGCGTGCTTGTCACCTTGCAGAAACACCGGCTGCACGTCAGCCCGCCCTAACAATAACTCCTGCCCGGCTTCGTGCAGGGGCTCGGTGATCACCACTTTTTTCAATGGCCGCTCCTTAAAACGGATTATATATTCAGCACTATGAATAGCTTGCGGGCAACGCCGGCGGACAGAATTTCTTGCTTGGTTTGACCCGCCGGCACACACAATTCACACTATTCCAACAAGAATTTAAACTCACTTTGATCAAATGGGTCCAACCGCATGACAGATTTTTCCCGGGAACAATTGCTCCAGTTACAACAATGGGACACACCTACTATTTGCAACGGGCTGGAAATAATCAACCCACAAAGCAGAAACACCGGCTTTAGCTTCAAGCCTTTTGTCTGCCTTCAACCCTCTTTGACGCCTGCCATCGGATACGCCCGCACCGCCACCATCCGATCGCTGCACCCTTCATCGTCCACTGACAGTCAGGCATTGCGAATGCAATACTACGAATATGTTGCCAATGGACAAAATCCGTCCATCGTGGTTATCGAAGATCGCGACGAGCACCCTGGCATAGGTGCTTTCTGGGGCGAAGTGAATACCAGCATACATTCCGGACTGGGTGTACAGGGGTGCGTAACAAACGGCTCCATGCGTGACCTGCCTGATGCGGCACCGGGTTTCCAGATACTGGCTGGCAGTGTCTGCCCGAGCCATGCCAATGTCCATGTTGAAACTTACGGCAAGACAGTGTCTGTTCATGGAATGTCTGTACGGGATGGCGACATCATCCACATGGATCAGCACGGTGCTGTCGTAGTACCTGTGGAAGCAGTACTCAAGCTGCCCGATGCAATAGCAAAAATTTCTCGCAAGGAAGCAATCATTATCGGTGCGGCAAAAAAACAGGGCTTCAATTTTGAAAAATTGCGCGCTGCGATGGCGCAAGCCAATAACACGCAATGACCATGAGACTGCGCCATTTAAGATTATTGCCGACACTACTACTGCTCGGCTTCCTATGTGCCGGCTGCGCCAGTGAATCTTTTGCACTAAGGCCGGGTTTCACTGAGTACTTCAATCAATATCCTCCCGAACAGCAGCAACCCGATAAATCAGCACAGGCGTTGTTACAAAAGTACCGGCCTCGCATATACAAAGCACAGGGGCAACAGGGACCCGTTGATTTTTATCGACAGTACATCTCATCAGGCATTTTAGAAGTACAGGGAAAACGCTTATCAACCGATGTGACAGCTCAACAGTTAAACCAGTATCGCGACAACCCGGATGCGATGTTTCAATATACCGGCAAATCCATGGTGGACGCAGACGCAACGGTCTACGCAAGGATAGATACCGATACACTGACCTATCAGGGTAAGAGTTTCGATTTTCAGTTTCTCACTTACAATCTGGTGTTTCCCACCAGCGGCCTGATTGAGGGAATGGGGTTACTATCCTCTGTTGGACTGGAAATTATCGGCAATCTGACAGACTGGCATCAACTTGATCACTACGTAGGTCTCAGTGTGGTGCTGATGGAGCAGCGACCACTTGCACTAATGCTGCAACAACATAACTATCAGACAACTTACTTATTTGGAACCGATCTTCAACTCCCCGATGATAATAGAGTAGCTGTGGATATTGCGATGCGCTCGAACGAACTTTACCTGCATAGCGAAGCCGAGCAACGCCACCCGGCTGTGTCGTTTGTTTCAGCAAAAAATCTTGAGTTCATTAAAACAGGGCGCAACAAACCTGTGATGGCAGGATATGACATTACTCGCGGTGAATACGAAATTGACTACACACTGCAAACACTGCCTCAAACAGATGCCTTCTACCAGTTCAAGGGCCATTTGGGTAAATTGCGATTGCTGCCGGGCAGAGACGGACCACCGGGGGCAGACTATGTAACGTTACCGGGTTTAATGCCACGTGCAATACGACTGGTCAGTGGCTACAGACCCGGCTCAGTGGAAAGAGAATCAGCCAAGTCCAGGGCGATGTTCAACGAAGAAACGTTCTCGATTAATATTGAAGCACTGGATGCTTTCAAACAGGACTTTCTGGAAGCTGCCGGTTTACTCCCGTAAGCCGGTTTAACCGACAGTATCTATACAAAAGGATGGCGCGGGTGGCTCCTGGGAGATAGCAGATATCGACGTATGATTTTCAGGTACCCACGATAATAATAGCCGCCGTTACGGCTGAGAATAGCTTTAGCTTGTTGCCGGTATTCTGCCGGAAGACGATACCAGGGCATACCGGGCTTTTCGTGATGTAGCGCATGGAGGTTGTTATTCAAAAACAGCAAACCCATCAGTGTGCCACTTTCAACTACCGCGGTTCGCCTTGCCGGATCGACTTCGGCCTGATGCTCTAAAAATGACCGAAGGAGCGTTAATGACAAACCGGGATAGGCACAGAGAAGAATATATTCGAATAGTGGTATTGCACAGTAGTTCAGCCAGCTAATGACAATGGCCAGGGACAATAGGTGCCAGCCCCAGAAACCTAAATGTTTGTAGTTTCCATTGAAAATAGCTGATCCTTCAGTTTTTAGCAGCACAGTAACGACCCACAGCGGACCGGCAAGCAACCTGCCTGCCAGGGTATTCCTCCACAGCAGACACCGACGTTTTAGCGGGCCGGCGCAACTCCAGGCAACACCCGCCACATAATAAGATTCCGGGTCTTCATAGGGGTCAGTGATGTATTCATCAATATGGTGTTTCAGGTGTGTTTCACGATATACACCGTAAGGCAGCCACAACCCGAGAGACGGAAAAACCAGCCATTCGTTGAACCATTGAGTTCGCGTGGGGTGGCCGTGAATCACCTCATGCTGCAGTGACCCATGCAGGCAGACCACCATTGCACCCACAGTTGCGACTATCCACACGGGCAGAGAGTGATAATGTAAGCACATCAGGCCGAACACTGAGTAATTGGCGATCATGAGCCCGATGGTCTGCCACTCGATTTGAGGCACCGGTTCTTTGTTCATTTATTTCCGTTTGTTTAATAGACCACCGATATCACCTTGCACTGTCTTGTAACACAGCACTTTCCTGTGAGACTAGCGCTGAACCTCAACGCTGTAAATCAATTTTGGCATAATTAGCGGATGTCCAGTCCGTAGCGCTGCTTTGCGTGAATCCTGATCGCGATCAGCTACATCTGTATCGTCGGATTACACTCTGACCGGTATCACTCACCTTTAGAGATATTCAATTTATGCAGGTAGGTTCTACAGCAGACGATGACTGGAAGCACCTGATACAACAGGTAACGGGATGCAATAACCCGCGGAAAGTAGAAACTGTACAGAGCTTGTGGAGCGGGTTCGGGTCGGTATTCAGAGTACAGGCCGACAACTCGCGGCTGATTGTCAAACACGTCGTACCACCCAATGGAAACACAAATCACCCGCGTGGCTGGGGCAGCGATTTCGCCACTGCCAGAAAATTAAAATCCTACGCAGCAGAAATCCACTGGTATAAACATCAAAGCCATCAATGCGGCAAGACCTGCCGTGTACCCGTGTTTCATGGCGCACTATCAGACGAAAAACAGAGCGTATTGGTCCTGGAGGATCTTGACCAGTCCGGGTACCCGGACAGATACAGTGCTTTGAATTTGGACGGCGTACTGAGGTGTGTTGACTGGCTGGCGAACTTCCACGCCTGCTTTATGGGCAGCGATACCAGCGGACTCTGGACGACCGGCACTTACTGGCACCTTGCCACCAGGCCGGATGAATTCAGTGTGATGGAAGCAGGTAAATTAAAAGAGCACGCCACAAAGATTGATCACATACTCAATCATTGTCATCACCAGACGCTGGTACACGGTGACGCCAAAGTTGCCAACTTCTGTTTTGCCGGGCACAGCGATGTTGCCGCTGTAGATTTCCAGTACGTCGGCGGTGGCTGCGGGATGAAAGACCTTGCCTATTTTATCGGTAGTTGTCTGGATGAGAATGAATGCGCCGCCTATGCCGACGACATTCTGAACAGATACTTCTCGACGCTCACTGTCGCACTTGGTAACAATGCCAGAGCAAAAAGCATAGAAGCGGAGTGGCGTGCGCTCTTTCCAGTGGCTTGGACTGACTTCTACCGGTTTCTATCGGGCTGGATGCCTACACACACCAAGATTCATCGCTACACCCGACTCATGGCAGAGCAGACTTTTGACATGCTGCCGGCATTCCCGGATATCCAGTCTGGCAATTAATGGATATTCAGGACGACTGTTCTTCATCTATAGTCGCCAACTGCTCATCCGCCTTATCAAACCAGAGCCGCGATACATAATTGTCTTTGGGCCAGCGCATTTCGAACAACCCCAGCCGCACTCCGGTATGGCGCTCACGCAGTGACAGAAAGATCTCTTCCGACTTTTCCAGATTGCCAAGCTCGTACTCCGCAATTCCCTGGCTGTAAAGTGCCGTATCATAGTAGTTACTGTCCGGATGCTGATCGACAACACTCTGCATTAAATCAATCGACTCCGCATAGCTCGACTGGTCAACCAGTTTAATGTAGCCAAGCATATATCTGGCATCATCAATCAGGTAGCTGTCACTGTAGTCGGCAATCAGTGTATCCAATGCTGCAATTGAGCCGTCAATATCGCCGTCATCACGCATATTCAGCGCAGCCTTGTAAAGATTGAAGTCTTTACCGATACCATAGACATCGGCCTCCTCGAGCAATGACAGTTTTATCATCGCGCGAGGTTTGTTGCCTGTGGTTGAACCATCATTCAGATAGTTGCGATACTCCTGTGCAGCAGCAACCGTATCTCCGGCATCTTCCAGCTCACGAGCGCTATAATACTGTGCCTCCACCCGATTAGAACCTTCTCCCTCAATCACTGCGTAGTCGATATCCAGCGAGCTGACACGCTGCCCTTCACCTACCGGTACAAAAGCCACATTAAGATCCAGCTTATCACCCGGTTCGAGCGTCACACCTTCTTCAACGTCAACGGTAAAGTCAGCGGCATTTTCACCGGATATCGCCACAGAATTGATCGGATAGGTATCCACACCGACGTTTCTCAGCTTGAAAACCTGCGCGGTGTCGCTGCCGACATCCTGCACACCGAAACGGTAATCCGATAGTGACAGTTTTAGCCCGACGATGTCTTCGTCATCTGAGCGCTTGCCACTTTCTTCTTCAGCAACACAACCAACCACCAGCGTGGCAGCGGCTATCACAATACCTGCATACCGGATAGCGGCTACGCTCGCGCGTTTACTTATATCTTGTTTTATCACCAGCCAGTTCCCCGTTTCGCGGTTTGCCCCGTATCTACCGGTGACTACGCAGAAGTAGTCTGGCTGCCCGAATCGGTAACAAAATAGTCGAGTGCAATCTTGCAGTTGGTCAACGAGGCGTCGAGCTGCTCGGCATTGGCAGCAGGCTGTTGCCGCAGTGCTTCTATTTGTTCCATTTCACCTTTAGCCGCTGCGACATGTCGGTTTATGCTATTCACTGCACCTGCAAGTGCCTGAGTGATCTCACCAAACTCTTCATCGTCTGAGGCACGCATGCGGACATTGAGCTTGCCGTTGCCGATTTCATGTAAGGCACGCTTCACCGCGAGCAGCGGAGCACCCAGCTTGCGAATGATGTAAACACTGATCAGGCTGGTAACCACCACGTTCATCACCATCATCATCACTATCCAGCGACCCAGCACACTGGCCAGACTCGGTATCTGTTCGTTCAGCATAGCCATGTCTTCAGACACGAATAACATCGGTGCTTTGCCCGATACCAGCTGCCCGAGCATTTGGTGGTAAAAGACACCGAGCATAATAGTGGTCAGGACAAGGTATAGCGAAGCAAACGCGATCACCCGTCGTATTTCTCTGGCCTGGAACGTCTTGTCCCTGAGTAGCGCAATCGGAAAGATGGAATCTGAAGAACGCGACATGTCGGCAACTCGTCATAACAATGCGGAATATTGTTACTGTGGCGACGATCTGGGCGACAACTTAACTACTGGAGGCGCAAAGCTTAAGAATTACTTCTCAAAACCGGCGTAAATGCGGATTTTTATTGGCGGAAGAGCGTGGGAGTCGAACCCACCAGACACGTCTGACGCGTCTCACCGGATTTGAAATCCGGACCCGTCACCGGATCGGGTCGCTCTTCCGGAATGCCGCACCTTAATCGGCCGTGTGTCGGCGATCAAAATGCAGCACCCATTGCTGCAGGGGACATCCTTAAAAAGAGACTACCATATTTCAATGTGCCGGTTTACTGACTGTTCCTGACGCCAACCGCGCAACAAAATCCACTGTGTCGTTCGTCTACGGTCTGGTTACACCGACTCCAGCAGTGATTGATAGACCTCGATATCGGTTGCACCCTCACACCCTATCACCAGAATGCGGCTGTTTTCATCCAGACCAAAGGTCTGCTTCAGATCTTTTTTCCGACACACCGCCATTAATGCGAGTACACCAGGCACAGCGCACTCACCGGCTTCGATTTTTTCATGGCACATTTGTCCTGATGCAAAGAGCTTCATTGCACCGGCAACCTTGTCGTCGGACAAGGTCACCACATCATCAATACAGTCAGACATGATTTGCCAGGCGAGCTCAGACACCTCTCCGCAGGATAAGCCGGCCATTACCGTCTCTGCCTCTATGGCAACCGCGGTGGGTTCACCCGCTTTGATACTGTCGAGCCAACAGGCCGCATGCTCGGACTCTACCACCGTGATGCGCGGCCGAGACTCACCGTAGTGCATCCACAGCCGGGCACACAAGGCAGCGGCAAGGCCACCTACGCCTGCCTGTATAAACACGTGAGTCAAAGGCTGGCGCAATTGAGACAACACCTCGCTCGCCATCACCGTGTACCCGGCCATCACCATTTGCGGCACATCTGAGTAACCCTCATAAGAGGTATCGGAGACAACAAACCAGCCGTTTTGCGCAGACTCCCGGGCACACAAACGGACAGATTCATCGTAGTCTCCGTCAATACGCACCACCTCAGCACCCAGCGCCTGCATTGCCTCTTTACGGCCTTCACTGACTTCCCGGTGAATATAAATGCGACAGGCACAGCCGGCGTTGCGGGCACCCCAGGCCACGGAACGTCCATGGTTGCCGTCTGTCGCGGTGGTGATGGTCAGAGTTCGTGCGAAATCCCGGTGATCACCCCGTCGAATAGCTTCGAGCGTCACCGGTGTGCTGAACTGCGCTGCATACTCACGGGCAACCAGCCATAAAACCGCATAGGCCCCGCCCAGTGCTTTAAAACTGCCCAGTCCGAATCTAGCCGATTCATCTTTGTAGTAAATCTCACCGCAGCCAAGCTCTGACGACAATTGCTCCAGCTGACGCAACGGCGATATCTCATAACCCGGCCAGAGTGTGATTTCTTCGTGCGCATCTTTAATGTGCTCTGCCGACAGCACACTCTCTGCGGCTGATGGATATGGCGTTCGTACCAATGAGCGACTGACATGGTCAGCGAGTACTACTTCACTGGCAAATCGGCTGAGAGCAGACATGGAACGGGTTCCCAAAGACACATAGTGTGACATACGTATCAGCCCTAAACAGCTATGCAGGCGGCATTAGCTGGAGAATTCACGTGGCGATACCTACCTGGTCGACAACTTACAGTCGACAACCCTTTGACGCATTCAATCGTTTTTGACAGTGGCCGATAGCACCCACAGAGAGGCGCATTTTGCGTGTTGAGTATTTTTACCGGGTTTACAAATGCCAAAACCATCCTTTGGTGCACAGCCAGAATTCAGCCGCAACAATCATGACGAGAAGTCACGTCGAATAACCCGGGATCTCAATTCTCTACAGCGGGAAATACGTGACGATTTTGATCAGCGTATCAGTGATTTAGCAAGTATTTTACAAAAATTTAAATCGCTGATGGTCACAGACATAAAGTCGCTCAGCACCCACGCTGAAAGTCACGACATACCGACACTGACTGCCAAAATAGATGACAGTACATTAGCCGCCGATAAGTTGCTGAACACCAAAGATGACGAAGCAGCATCACCGGCACCGCGCAAAACTGATCCTATGGCAGCATATCGGGAAACCGCCAGGTTTGAAGCCGGACTGTATCAGCTTAACTGCCAGCTATATCGTTTCAGGCTTGAACTGGATCAGGAACTGGAGTTTCGTGAAGAGCCTCTGCATCAACATTTTCGAGATGATTCAGAACTGGCCGAAGTGCTTAAGCGGATCACCGAAAAAAGCACTCAGGAAAAGAAAATCGATACCTGATTTCCATCGCTCGATACCAAACACCGACTGATGCAAAGGATTGGTCAGTGTTGAAGCGATTTTTTAACGCAGTAACCCGCGGCCAGAAAAAGCAAAACTTCGAATATCGGCAGGGAATTCACTGTAGTCTTTAACACTAACACCAGCACACCGGCGATAAACAGTGCGGCTGCAAAAATCGCATAGACAATTGACTCAGTGTGTCGGTTGTTTGCGCCAGTCGGTTTATGCAACGCCCCGTTAACAGCGACCTGATGTAACAGCATCGGCATTTCCGGCAATAATCGTCCCCATTCCGGCGCGTTTTTTTTCAATGCCTTTAACACTGATAACGGTCCGGAATTTTCAACGACCCATTTTTTCAGAATGGGTCTTGCAGTCGCCCATAAGTCGAGTTGCGGATAAAGCTGCCGCCCCAGACCTTCAATGTTCAGCAATGTTTTTTGCAGCAAAACCAGTTGCGGCTGCACTTCCATGTTAAATCGACGGGCTGTTTGAAACAGGCGCAACAACACCTGTGCAAAAGAGATCTCTTCCAGTGGCTTTTCAAATATAGGCTCACAGACTGTTCTTATGGCCGATTCGAATTCTTCGGCTCGCGTGTCAGATGGAACCCAGCCGCTATCAATATGCAGCTTGGCCACTGAGTAATAGTCACGCTCGAAAAACGCCAGCAGATTCTGCGACAAATAGTGTCTGTCCTGCTCAGTCAGTGTGCCGACGATGCCGAAGTCCACCGCAATGCAGTGTGGATCATCGGGCTGCTCGACCGAGACAAATATATTTCCCGGATGCATGTCCGCGTGAAAAAAGTTATCACGAAAGACCTGGGTAAAAAATATGTTTACGCAGCGTTGTGCCAGTTTTTCAATATCAACCTGTTTGTCTTTCAGCGTTTCTATATGAGAAATGGGCACACCCTGTATGCGTTCGAGTACCAACACCTTGTCGCGCGTGTAATCCCAATAAACTTCAGGAATATAAAGATCCGAAGTGTCTTCACAGTTTTTTCGCATCTGTGCTGCATTAGCTGCCTCACGCTGCATATCCAGTTCATCGATAATCGTCTTTTCATACTCTCTGACGACTTCTCGTGGTCGCAATCTCACACCGTCCCGCCAAAGCCATGTCATAAGCACCGCAAGCAAATGCATCAGTGACAGGTCGCGTTCAATAACCTTTTCTATGTCCGGTCGCAGCACCTTGACCACCACAGACTCACCACTGTGCAGGACCGCTCCATGTACCTGCGCAATTGAAGCGGCAGCCATCGGTTCGGTTTCAAACGACAGGAAAAGGTCCTGAATGGGCGCTTCAAGTGCCTGCTCTACAATGCGTACAGCACGGGACGATTCGAAAGGGGCAACACTGTCCTGCAACAGCGCGAGCTGATCGGAGATATCATCCGGCAATAAATCGCGGCGGGTTGATAGCATTTGTCCGAACTTAATAAACACCGGTCCCAGTTCCTGCAGTGCCAGTCTGAGCCTCTCGCCTCTCGGCAGCGAACGGGTTCGTCCATACTTTAATTTGCCCGGCCACAACTTGCAGAAGATAGACAGCATATGTGAGCCGGACAACTGTATAAGCAACTCATCAATTGCGTACTTGAAAAAGACCTGCTGAATGGTGATCAGTCTGGACAACCGAGTAAGCAAAGTCATCAGCGACCCGACAGTTTTTCTGCCAGCGCATCGACGCGGTCGCGCAGGTCGTCCACCTGATGACAGAATGCTTCCACCTCCCAGTCGTGTGGGACCTGTGTTGTTTCATCGCGCAGATAATCGCCACTGTTATCTCGCATTCGGGTGCGCGTTCTGTCGAAATACCCCGTTATCCCCCGGGCAAAATTGCCAAGCTGATAGGCTATCGCATCACCGGTAATTTTCGATAGATGTTCCTCCCAGTCGATGTCTACCTGGCGTAATACACGGTTGAAACGCTCGGCTAGCTCGACGTCACCCTGAATAGACACCCCGGCTGAAGCTATATCGCTGTGGCCGTTCGCCAATGCGATCATTGAAAAAGGTGCACCTCGAATAACCGCGTCAGCATCACCTGCAAAGTCTTCAATCACCTCTACACGATCACGATGAAACAGGACATACAAGTGCACATTTACACCGGTAATTTCAATTTTGATTAACTTACCGTAGAAGCGCTCAAGCTTCGGCACAGTCTCTTCATCAAGTGCAAGGTATTGATTAAATCCGGCAGTCCATTGCCAGCGGCGCAGGCAGTTTCACGACTCTACCGGCGTGACGCGAGGGCTGTACGTGGCGGGCAGCAACCCGGTAATCGCGTGCAACTGGCTTTGCATCACAGCTTAAAGCCCTTATGAAGGGCAACAATGCCTGCGGTCATATTCTGATAGTCACATCGTTCGAATCCTGCCGTCTCCAACATACCTTTCAAGGTTTGCTGGTCGGGATGCTTACGAATAGATTCGGCCAGATAACGATAACTGTCGGCATCATTGGCGACCAGTTTCCCCAGTGCCGGCAACGCTGTAAAGGAATAGGCATCATAGGCTTTACTGAGCAGCGGCAACACCGGTTTGGAAAACTCAAGAATCAGTAGTCGTCCACCGGGCTTTAACACTCTGAACATCGATTCCAGTGCCTGCTGTTTTTCGGTGACGTTGCGTAGCCCGAATGCCATCGTAATGCAGTTAAAACTGTTATCAGCAAAAGGCAGCTGCTCTGCGTTTGCCAGTGTGTATTGAAGATTGCCGACGAGACCCCGGTCAATCATCCGGTCACGGCCAACACTCAACATGGATTCATTGATATCTGCCAGCACGACACACCCGGTATCACCGGCTCTTTCGCTAAGCTTAGCCGCCAGATCTCCGGTGCCACCGGCGAGATCAAGTACACATTGCCCGACCCTGACACCACTTTGATTGATGGTGATACGTTTCCAGATCCGATGTATGCCGAGCGACATCAGATCGTTCATGACATCATAACGACTGGCAACAGAGTCAAAGACTTCGCCAACCAGCGCCTGTTTGTCGTTTTTGTCGACAGTTTGAAAGCCGAAGTGGGTTTTATCAGTCACAGCTTTTACTCACTATCCTGGACAGGCGGCAACGATGCTTGCAAAAAATGCATCAGTACCGCAAGACTATTGCTTGGGACCGGACGGGCGTTCTTTGCGCTCGTGCCCGGCAGCTTTGAGCTTGTCGAGATAAACCTGCCAGTTGTGCTCATAATGAGTGCCAAGACCATGCAGGTAACTCCAGGTGAAAATGCCTGAGTCGTGCCCGTCATCAAAGGCTATTTTGATCGCATAGTTCCCCGACGGGATAATTTGATCGATACCGACATCTTCCTTGCCTGTTTGCAGCACTTCCTGCCCGGGTCCGTGACCCTGAACTTCAGCGGACGGAGAGTGCACACGCAGATATTCGCAGGTCAGGTTGCATTCGAAACCATCGTCAAAATGCAACTCCAGCACCCGGCTGCGCTGGTGCAGTTTGATTTCAGTAGGTTTGGGCATAGCAGCGCCTTGTTTATAATTCGCAGACAGGAGATTCATAATACAGAAGAATGAACCTTCCGGTTTATCCTCTATTCGGTTCAGGTATTCGGTTCAGGCACCGCGAGCCCGGTGGTCACAGAATATAGCGGCTGAGATCTTCATCCTGTGCCAGATCGTCCAGCTGCTTATTGACGTAATCCGCATCCACCACGATTTCGCTGCCCGACGCGTCCGAGGCTTCATATGAGGCATCGTCAAGTAACCGCTCCATCACTGTGTGCAAACGTCTTGCGCCGATATTTTCGGTTTTTTCATTTACCTGCCAGGCCACCTCTGCGATACGTCGTATGCCATCATCGGTAAATTTTAACGATACATTCTCGGTATTGAGCAAGGCCTGATACTGTCGCGACAGGGAGGCGTCGGGTTCAGTAAGAATGCGCTCAAAGTCCTCTACCGACAGTGCTCTGAGTTCTACCCGGATAGGCAGTCTGCCCTGCAATTCGGGCACAAGGTCGGATGGTTTGGTCAAATGGAAGGCGCCCGAGGCAATAAACAATATATGATCAGTTTTGACCATGCCGTATTTGGTACTGACCGTACAACCCTCAACCAGCGGCAGCAGATCGCGCTGTACGCCTTCGCGCGAAACATCGGCGCTACCGCCGTGGGATTCACTGCGCCGGGTTACTTTGTCGATTTCATCGAGAAAAACAATGCCATTCTGCTCGACATTTTCAACAGCGATCTGCTTGAGGTCGTCTTCTTTGACCAGTTTGGAGGCTTCCTCCTCGGTCAGCAGTTGCATCGCTTCTGAAATTTTTACCTCACGATTCTGCTTTTTGTCACGTCCCATATTCTGAAACATACCCTGCAACTGCTGAGTCATCTCCTCCATACCGGGAGGTGCCATAATCTCCACTCCGAGGTTACCGGCACTGACTTCTATCTCGATATCTTTATCATCGAGTTTGCCTTCGCGAAGCATTTTTCTGAATTTTTGACGAGTTGATGATTCATCATCTGAAGCACCCTGCGCAGGTCGCAGCAGAATATCCAAGATGCGTTCCTCAGCGGCATCTTCCGCCCGGTGTCTGACCTTCGCCATCTCTGTTTCCCGGGTCTGCTTGATCGACGCATCGACCAGATCGCGAATGATCGATTCAACGTCCCGTCCAACATAGCCCACTTCGGTGAACTTGGTTGCTTCCACTTTGATAAAAGGGGCGTTCGCCAGTTTGGCCAGCCGCCGGGATATTTCGGTCTTGCCAACGCCGGTCGGACCGATCATTAAAATATTCTTCGGAGTGATTTCATTGCGCAGACTTTCGTCTACCTGTTGCCGGCGCCAGCGGTTGCGCAGTGCAATGGCAACAGCACGCTTGGCGTCCTGTTGACCGATGATGTGTTTATCGAGTTCCTGCACGATTTCGCGAGGAGTCATCGTCGACATGTTTTAGTCCGGTATCGAAATTAAAAAGAAAAGCAACAGTCAGTTAACAGCCAGTGTTTCCACTGTCAGATTGCCATTAGTGTAGATACAGATATCAGCCGCAATGTTCAAACTGTGGGTGACGATTTCCTCTGCGCCAAGCTCCGTATGTTCCAACAGCGCTCTGGCAGAGGCTTTAGCGAAGTCACCACCGGAGCCGATCGCAATCAGGCCGTGCTCGGGTTCAATGACATCGCCATTACCCGAGATCACCAGCGAGCTGTTGGTATCGGCAACCGCCAGCAGGGCCTCCAGACGCCGAAGCATACGATCAGTCCGCCAGTCTTTGGCCATTTCAACCGCCGCCCGGGTAAGATTGCCACCATACTCTTCAAGCTTTCCTTCGAATCGTTCGAAAAGCGTAAATGCATCGGCAGTACCACCGGCAAAACCGGCGAGTACCTGATCTTTGTAGAGTCGCCGCACTTTACGCGCGTTGCCCTTCATGATCGCATTGCCCAGTGTTACCTGACCATCGCCACCGATAACCACCTGATTTTCCCGGCGAACCGAGACAATGGTAGTACCGCGATATTGTTGCAAAGGAAGTTCTCCGAATGTAACCCGTTCGAGATTGCACTACACTTTAGAATAGGTTCGAAAAACCATTCCAAAGCATTTGGTTTTTTGCGTAGTAACCCGCTTCAAGCTTCCGAAAATGTGGGAATCAATGGGCAAAGTTCAAGACACGATCAACCGGATCGCACGACGACACCGACACAATGCGACACAAGCCATTGCGCTGATTATTCCCACACAGAAGAAGCCCGGTAAAAACAGCTTCCCTACATCATACAATGCGGTGGCTAAATGGCTGACGACGCAAACGTCTGCCAGTTATCACGATCAGCTAAACGGGTTGACACGCGCACTGCAGCATAGCAACCGTCTGTCCAACAGCGCTACTGAAAGATTGAAAATAACCACGCTGTTTGACACTCAGGTTACCGCTGTCATCCCGTCGCTTAAAAAACAGTGCATCGATGCTGAATTACCCTATACCAATGAAGTAAATCAGTCTTTTGACTGCAGCACCACCCTGCTTCGCGAAATGGCTTATGGCTACAAGATAGCGATTGTAGACGTATTGCTGAGACGAAGCGGACTCCACCGGCTGGATAGAGTCCACGCGATATATTTTGCGATGCGGTGTCTAGGCGAGCTGGGTCTGCGCTACGCCCAGTCGTATCAACCCTGGCCGGCAAAGTGCTGGCGTGATATCAACACACTCTACTGGCTGGCAGAAAAAGAAGGCGCGTCGAACGACGAAATTCTTGCCGCCAACCGCAAAGACGGGCTTTTTCCACCAACGATCGGACAACTCTACACTGCGCTTGCAATGTTTCATTCGAGCAAAAGCAGCCATCTCCCGCCAGCAGATATGGAGCAACTGATGGCCGCGCTGTCGCGGCTTGCAGCAAGGGTACCACTCCAGAAACACCGTCCGCCCTCAACCGATACCCTCTACAGCACCGCGCTGAACTCAGCAAACGCACCCTCATCGCATCGTTTTTGTAACTACACTGCTGAAGATCAGGTGCGCTACCTGGAACTCGCCCCCGCTGCCCGGGCATTGTCCGAGTTGCAGCCGTCTCCATCGGACAAAAATACGCTCAGCCGCCTACAAGTGCAGAAGATCCTGCACATCTGGGGAAATCAACGCCAACGCCATGCACCACGGGCAATCAGCAACGGTGCAGCGACTGTACACACGGGATTTAAAGAGTGCCATGCGCTGCTGCAACAGCAGCGAGACAAGCACAACGTGTTTTTGAAAAGTAACGGCTGGCAACTGATCAATCGCAGTGACGATGGACTGTGTCTGCGCTGCAAAACAGATCAGCCACACAACCTGCATGTTGGAGACCTCATCTCCTGCCAGCTGCATGAAAACGCTGCCGCTGGACCATCCACGGGCATTGTACGCTGGATAAATGTATCTCATTCCAGAGACGTTCAAATAGGTATAGAAACATTGACGAACAGGGGCAGGCCGGTAATTTGCGAAAAACATTTGGCCGGTGGCAAGGCCAGAGAGCCTCGACATGAAGCCCTGATATTTAAACCTGCTGCTGCCCGTGAGGGCACTACCGCAATCATTTTATCAACCGATCAGTACCGACTGGGCGATAGCGTCAGGATATATGACTCTTATCACAGTGAAACATTTTCAAGCTTCAAATTAGCTGAAGCCATTGACTATGATGCCACCTTTATATGTTTTCGAATTCAAAGAGTCGCAGTAGAAACACCTGAAGAACTAGTCTCTTTGGTGTGATGATTTTCTGCGCATTGTTAATCGGAAACAACTATTTCAAAGCCTTTTTAACCGCACGGGGATGGGCTCTCTCGTAGACTTTGGCCAAATGCTGAAAATCCAGATGGGTATAGACCTGGGTACTACTGATATCTGCATGCCCTAGCAACTCCTGCACGGCCCGCAGATCACCACTGGACTCGAGCAGGTGACTGGCGAACGAATGTCGCAGCAAATGTGGATAGACGTTCTGATCAATGCCGGTGCGCAGCGCCAGGTTTTTCAGTCTCTGTTGAATACTGCGGGTTGAAATTCTGGTACCACGCCGACTGATAAAAAGTGCTGCTTCCTGTCCGTTACCACGGGCAAGCTCCTGCCTTTTCTCGGTCCAGCGCTTGATCGCTTTCATCGCCGGTTTTCCTATCGGCAGAATGCGGGTTTTATTGCCCTTACCTGTGACCCGGACCTGTGCCTGAGGTTTATCGATACTGTCCAGGTCCAGTTGTACCACCTCTGACAATCGCAACCCGGATGAATAGATCAATTCAAAAATAGCGCGGTCACGCAACAGCAGAACGTTATCGTCCTCCAGCGCAAAAAGCCGCTGTATTTCTTCTATTTGCAGTGTTTCAGGCAACCCTTTTTCATCTTTTGGCGCCGGGACTTCCGCCACAGGATTAACCTCAATGCGCTTCTGCCTGATTAAATAGGTGAACAATGACCTGACCGATGATAGCCGGCGGGACAAGCTACGACCGGACAATCCCTGCGCATGTTGTCCCGCGATAACCTTACGCATATTAAATGCGTTGGCCTCCGCCCAATTCGAGACTTTCATGTCTTTTAGAGACACCACCACCGCGTTGAGATCACGCCGATAATTTTTTATCGTATGTGGCGAGTACCTTCGCTGTACTTCCAGGTACTCACAAAATTCATTAATTGCCGACTCAAAAGCAACCACCTGCGTCATGGGAATCGCAATACAGGCCGCATTATCTATTCTCTGGGCGGTTAATCATCAACTGACGTCAACCAGACTACATTATCAATAGAAGACTGCAAGTCTGGCACTCAGCAACTCACCGAATCTCTGTAAAAAGTCTGTTGCCATGTGCGGAGCAAAACGCTTTTTGTCATCACTGGCCAGTGCCAGGTAGCCTATATCCGGTGCGTTGGAGCCACGATGCTGAAGCCTGATTATTGCCACTGAACGTATATCAGTTTGTGCATCATTAAAGAAACGGGCGATTCGTGCCGGTGTTGCCGGACCACAATACACGGAACTTCTCACATGACAATCTGCAAGTGATACATAGTCAGTGGCATCAGCAACCACAACGTTATCTATATCTTCATCCAGACAAAGTTCTACCACTTCATTGCGGAGTATCACCGTTTTGGATTCACTGCAGTTCAGCCGGGTTATCAGGGTTGTACGGGTAATCTCCAGCACATCGGCAATAGATTCAGCACCGATTAGTGACATCGAATACTCATGGAGCAAATCCGCAAGGTAATCGTTGCGGTGTGCGACATCGACAATTTCACTGAGACGCTCACGCAGATCGTCATACTGCTCGCGATGCAGCGCCATGCGCTTTTCCACCAGTGATACCGCGCCACGCTCGTAGTGCGGTACTTCAATTTCCATCAGAAGCTGCGGGTTGCGAGAGAAGAAATCGGGACTGCTGCGCAAATAAGCAACAACCTGTCCGTCCTGTTCAGCAACTTTCTCGATGTAATCGAAATGTTGATTATCGGCATACGCTCTTTGTTTGTTGCTTATCATTATTCTAGTCTGCCTTCAAAAACTGTTTCACACGGGCCGGTCATCAGTACCGGTGCCTGCTTATCCGCCCAGTGCACATTGAGATCACCGCCTCTGAGATGTACTGTGACCTCGCGATCCAGCAATCCCTGATTGATACCTACCGCCACCGCCGCGCAAGCCCCCGTGCCGCACGCCAGTGTTTCACCCACTCCTCGTTCAAAAACGCGAAGTGCTATTTCGTCCGGCTGCATCACTTGCATAAACCCGACATTGACCCGCTCGGGAAAGCGCTGATGTGACTCAACTAAAGGCCCGATTTTTTCCAGCGGAGCTTCATCCACTGAATCAACCTGTAGCACCACATGCGGATTTCCGATGGACGCTACACCGACCTGCACACATTCACCGTCGACTTCGAGCTGGTAATAACTAGCCTCGGCATCAGCGATAAAGGGCACCTCATCCGGGTGCAGGCGTGGGGTATCCATTGATACCGTCACCTGTCCGTCTGCAAGCACAGCAAGCGTCATCAGCCCTGTGGAAGTCATCACCGGAATACGCTCGCTGGTGGTCAGACCTTTGTCCCTGACAAAACGGGCAAAACACCTTGCACCATTACCGCAGTTTTCAACTTCCCCGCCATCAGCGTTGAAGATCCGATAGTTGAACTCCGCGTCCTTGCTCGTTGACGGTTCTACCACCAGTAACTGATCAAACCCGATACCGAAACGCCGGTGCGACAGCCGCCTGATCGCATCTGTATCCAAGGGCATTGGCCCGGACAGGGCATTGATCACAATAAAGTCGTTGCCAATACCGTGCATTTTGGTGAACTCAATTGGCATCCGCAGCACCGTGATTTCGATCGCCATCGACGGGCAGTGCCGCCTGAACGTTGTGCGCGGAATGTTAAAGTAAAAAATCACCTTTAACGATTAGATTGTTGTTTTTTTTACTTTTTGTAAGAATCGTTAACCAGATGAATCAACTAAAAACGACCGCGACTATCCGCTAACCATAGAACAGAACAAGGATTTTTCTGTAAATCAGGCGATTAGCGGTCAGCCCGGGATTAACATGTCCGGTGAACAAAAATTTTTAGAGGGGTTAGCAAAAGCGCTAAACGCCAGCGCGGATGGAAAATATATGCGCAGGCGCACTAATTTGAGGGAGGGTTTAAGAGACAGGCAGCCTGCACGAACTGCCGGGCAATATGGCCAGCAATGGTTAGCCGTTACCGGTGGTTTGGAAGTCGATGCTGCGCGACACCCCACTGTTTATGCGGCGGGGGTTGAAAGCAGTATCAGGTTGTCACCACACCCGGCAGGTTCTGCAAGAGGGCTTAGCTGGCGATCAGCGACTCAGACGCATAGAGCGACTCCAGGCTCTCACGTTGCCGGATCAGATGAGCCGTATCTCCATCCACCATGACCTCCGCAGCACGCGGACGGGAGTTGTAATTCGAGCTCATACAAAAGCTATAGGCACCAGCGGACAAAATCGCCAGTAAGTCATTTTTTTCAATCGCCAGTTCCCGTTCCTTACCGAGGAAATCCGCAGATTCGCATACCGGCCCGACGACATCATAGAGTTTCTGTGGCTCTGATGACTCAACGACAGGCACAATCTCCTGCCAGGCACTGTAGAGCGCCGGGCGTATTAAATCGTTCATTGCCGCATCGACTATTGCAAAATTTTTATGTTCGCCCGGCTTGATGGCGTTGACGCTGGTCAGCAGAGCACCGGCATTGCCAACGATACTGCGGCCCGGTTCAACAATGATTTCATAGTTTCGATCGCCTATTTCTTGAAACATCGCCGCCGCCCATGCATCAAGATTCAAAGTTTCTTCATCTTTATAGCGAATGCCCTGACCACCACCCAGGTCGAGATGTTTCAGCACAATATCCTGTGATTCCAGCAAATCACACAGCGCCAGTAATCGGCTCAGTGCATCCTGGTAGGGCGCGATATCGGTCAGCTGAGAACCAATATGACAGTCCATTCCGATCACGTTCAGTGACGCTGAATCAGCGATTCGGCGATACGCATTCTGCGCATCGTCAAAGGCGATACCGAACTTGTTATCTTTGAGGCCGGTGGAGATGTAAGGGTGGGTTTTGGCATCCACGTCCGGATTAACACGCACTGACACAGGCGCGATAACACCATGCGCTGCTGCCACTTCAGCCAACTCTCCGATTTCGTCCATTGATTCGACGTTAAAGCACAGGATCCCGGCTTCCAGCGCCATGGCCATTTCATCGCGGGTTTTTCCAACACCGGAAAACACTACTTTTTTGAGATCTCCACCGGCTGCCTCAACTCTTTTCAGCTCACCGCCGGAGACAATATCAAACCCCGAACCCAAACCGGCAAGCACCTGCAATAAGGCGATATTCGAGTTCGCCTTCATCGCATAGCACACCAGATGAGGCCGGTCACCTAGTGCTGCATCAAAGGCTTTCCAGGACTGTTCTATCGCCGCACGGGAGTAAACAAATAGTGGTGTACCGTACTGCTGTGCCAATGACTGGCACGATACAGACTCAACAAATAATTCGCCGTTTCTGCGTTCAAATCCGCTCATTTCTTCTTCTGTTTCAGGGGCAGCTCTTCACTCAGCGGTGGTATTTCAATCGGTACACCCGGGTTACTCAAATCTTCAAGCGAAGGCAGTGGTGGCAACTCAGGTGCATCGAGCTGAGATATAGAATCTGCCCGGTTAGGTAAGTACAAATCTGATTTAAAACCACAGCCTGTGGTTACCAGCACCGAGGTTATCAGTAACACAGAACTTATAGAGAGTATTTTTTTCACATCAATCATCCATCCGGCAATAATGCAGTATATCAACATCGAGACAGATTCAATCTGAACTGCTTAATTATTGCGTTTAACAAGAATCAGGTGTATCGCATTCAAAATGATCGATAAACCGACAGCACCCGAACCAACGGCTGTTTTAACTGTGGTGTCAGCCCGCACCAGTCCCTGTCTGCAGATTGAACTGCAGTTTACCCGTGGGTTTGCCAGCGCACCGAAATCCCGTCAAGCTGAGTTGCGTCCGGCAGTTTTAAAAGCCAGTAGCGATAGCCCCATCGCTGTTTTTAACCACAGATCATTCGATTAGCACAAACAAAAGTGATCAGCCTGTAATCATGCCCTGAAGCTATGATGAAGTAATAGACAGTGCACGCAGTTTGACTATACAAAACAAGGCACAGCCGTGACACACTGCGCAAAGTGAGATAGGTTGAGCGCTATTTATCAATTACTGCAATGACACCGGCAATCAAATTACTCGACCGGCACAAGGTTGACTATCAGATCAGACACTACGACGCCGGCGAAGAACTCCGTCACTTCGGCGAGCATGCAGCGAAAGCACTCGGGCAGGACACAGGCCAGGTTTTTAAAACACTCATAGGTATCATCGACGGCAACACGCGCAGCCCGGCGGTGGCACTGGTGGCTGTGACCGATCAGCTGGACCTTAAAAAACTGGCAGCCGCCTGTAATGGCCGCAAAGCAGTAATGGCAGACCCTCAACAGGCTCAACGCAGCACCGGTTATGTGATCGGGGGTATCAGTCCATTGGGACAAAAGCAAAAATACATTACCCTTATCGATCAGCGTGCCGCGGAATACCCGTCAATTTTTATCAGTGGAGGCAAGCGCGGGTTACAACTCGAACTTGCCCCTGATGACTTACTGGATCTGCTCGACGCCCGCTACTGCGCGCTTGCAAAATAACGGGTATTGCTACAGCCGGTCAATAATCCCATCAAGTGCATCAAGGAAAGTGCTGCCCAGCATTTTTGAGCGTGAAACAGACCAACCTTCATGCTCATCCGGAGTCAGCTCGGTATCTTTAAACGGCATCTCAAGCGTCAGGGCCAGGCAGTCAAAATGTTCTGCAACGTAGTTGCTGCAAATTCCGTAATTGGCTCGACCGGCAGGTGTAAGCGGATAACCGACCTGTGTCTGAAAGTCAGAATTAATCGACTGCCAATTCTGTTTAAAAGCATCTTGCAATTCGGATCGATGATCATTCCATGATGCGGTACCTTCGGTACCGGCCACAAAGTTGTATGGCAGAGCTTCATCGCCGTGGACATCCAGGCTGAAGCTGACACCGGTTTCCTGCATCATTTTACGTACGTAAAACACTTCGGGCGAATGCTGCCGTGATGGCTCATTCCATTCGCGATTAAGATTCACTCCAGCGGCATTGGTTCGCAGATAACCCCGGTAACTGCCATCAGGATTCATGTTGGGCACCACATAAAACACCGCTTTATCTAGCAATGCATTTACCAGTGGATCGTTGCCGTCACATAATCGATCAAGATACCCCTCCATCCACCACTGGGCCATCGTCTCACCGGGATGCTGACGCGCGATCGTCCATATTTTCAGTTGCTTGTCGGGGTCGCCGATTGTCAGAGCATCAATACTGCGACCGTCAACAGTCGTGCCGAGCACAGTTAAATTTACTCCGGCACATGATGCACATCGAGTGATCAGCTGTTGATGCTGATGCAGCGTATACGGCGCAAAATACGCTACCCAGGTAACATCACCAGGTGAACAGATATCAAATGACAGTGACCTGCCATCGTAACGGGCGTCGCGTCGCACCCATTGCTTAAAGTCACTGGATACGACAACACGATAGTTTTCCCAGCCGCCCGGATAAGAACTACCAGCAGCATTTTCGATTTGGAAACGGTATTCTGTGTTGCGCGGTGCGACGACACGAAAGAAAAACCACTGGAAGAATTGACCCCCGGCATCCGGTTCTATAGACAGGCGGATGACATTGTCGTCATCACTTTGCAAGCGGCGAATATTGCCACCATCAAAGTGCGAATCAATCACTACGTTATCAGTGTTTGCGTTCATCTATAAAGCATCAATCAGCGCGATCACTGCGTCTGCATTCGCTTCATCCGGCATACGCCAGTCCCCGCGTGGAGACAAACTGACACTGCCTACCTTTGGACCTGCCGGCAACGTACTTCTTTTAAATTGCTGGGTATAAAAACGCCGGTAAAAAAGTTTCAGCCATTTTTTTACTGTGTTTGAATCATACTTATCGTCAAATGCCCGAAGCGCGAGGTGATAAATTTTTTCAGCACCGAAACCATTACGCATATAGTGATAGATAAAGAAATCATGCAGCTCATAGGGGCCGATAATAGACTCTGTTTCCTGCGCAATGTTATCGTCATCCGATGGCACAAGCTCAGGCGAAATCGGTGTTTCCAACACACGGACAAGTGCCTCCCCGAGTGCTTCATTCGCTTTATGTTTCGCATACCATCTACATAGATACTTGACCAGGGTCTTGGGCACACTGACATTCACGTTGTAACTCGACATGTGATCAGCATTGTAGGTACACCACCCCAGTGCCAGCTCGGACAAGTCGCCGGTGCCAACTACAATGCCTTGCGACTTATTGGCCATATCAAATAATAACTGGGTGCGCTCACGGGCCTGTGCGTTTTCGAATACCACATCATGATCTCCCTGATGATCAAGATCGGACAAATGTTGTTGCACGGCTTTATCGATATTTATTTCGATCAGGTTTGCGTTTGCCGCTGCGGCAAGCATACGGGCACTTTGCAAGGTGTGTTCACTGGTGGCAGGACCCGGCATCGTGATCACCTGCAGCGTGTCGGCTTCAAGTTCAAGAATATCGAGAGTTTCAATACACACAAGTAACGCCAGTGTGGAGTCGAGCCCGCCGGATAAACCGAGCACCAGGGAGCGGGCATGAGAAGCGATCATTCTGCGCGCAAGCCCCGTTGCCTGAATTCTCATAATATCAACAGCCCGGGCGGAGAATTCATGCTCATCGTCAGGAACAAACGGATGTGCACGGTATTGTCTGGCCAGTTGATTCAACACAATCTCACTGGATGTGCCGCTGCTACGATAACCCTGCGGGCGTGTGGCCGACGCAAAGGTGTTGTTCCGGGTGCGATCGTGCCTGAGTTGTTGCCAGTCCATCTCTGCAACAAGTTGAGAGCCATGCAGTGAAAAGCGTTCCGACTCCTGCAGCAGCACGCCGTTCTCGGCAAACAAATGATGGCCGCCGAAAACGATATCACGGGTTGACTCGGTAGGACCGGCAGATGCGTACAGATAGGCACAAACCCCCTGAGCACTGGCCATTCGAACCAGATCGCGCCGGTAATCCGCCTTGGAAACCAGTTCATTACTGGCAGACAGATTCACTATCAGTTCTGCGCCGGCCAGCACGTGGCTGACGTAAGGCGGTGCCGGGTGCCACAGGTCTTCACATATCTCGATACCGAAACGCGTGTGCCCAAGCAGAAACAGCTGCCTGCACGACACCTGGAAGCTACCCAGCAACGGACTGTCGATACCAACGTCTATGTCGCTACCGGATACAAACCAGCGCTTATCGTAGAACTCACCATAGTTGGGGTTGGAGGTTTTCGGCACCGCCCCCACCACGCGGTTCTGCTGACAGACAAATGCGGCATTGATCAAACGCCCGTCCGGCAACCTGTATGGCGCTCCAACCACCAGGGTACGCTCGCCACTGGCTTGCGCCACTCTGGCAACCGCCTGTTCGCACTGTTCTACCATATCCTGATTGAAAAACAAGTCTTCACAGGTATAACCACTGATACCCAGCTCGGGAAAAGCCACCAGTGCAGC
>JAHDHK010000204.1 GCA_020631335.1 Chromatiales bacterium | reverse complement strand
GTGTCAGCTTTGCCGCACCGACTATCGATCTGGACAAGCTGCGAGGGTTTAAAGACAAAGTAATCGGTCAACTGACAAAAGGGCTTGCGGGACTCTCAAAACAGAGAAACGTATCTATTGCCCAGGGCAAGGCGCATTTTATATCAGGCAATCAGCTGGAACTCGTACAGGATGATCAGCGGCAGGTAATTCAGTTCGACCATGCGATTATTGCCGCAGGCTCTGAAGTCACCCGAATACCGGGGCTGCCCTACGACGACCCGCGACTGATTGATTCCACCGGCGCACTGAAACTGCAGGACATCCCGAAACGACTTCTGGTGATTGGTGGCGGCATCATCGGCCTTGAAATGAGCTGCGTCTATCAGGGGCTGGGCAGTCAGGTAACCGTGGTGGAGCTATCCGACGCACTGATCCCGGGTTGCGATCAGGATCTGGTAAAGCCATTTGAAAAACGTGTTAAAAAGCGTTTTGAAAATATTTACACCGGCACCAAAGTCAGCGCAGTAAAACCGACAGACGACGGACTGGAGGTCACTTTTGAAGGCGGCAAAGCGCCGACAACAGATGTGTTCGATAAAGTGCTGCTGGCAGTCGGCCGCAGCCCGAACGGCAAAAAAATCGGCGCTGAAAACGCCGGCGTCAACATTGATGAAAGAGGCTTTATTCCGGTAGATAAACAGCAAAGAACCAACGTTCCCAATATCTACGCTATCGGCGATATTGTCGGACAACCTATGCTTGCACACAAAGCCACACATGAAGGCAAAGTGGCGGCTGAAGTGATCTGTGGCATGAAGTCATTCTTCGACGCTAAAACCATTCCCTCAGTCGCTTACACCGATCCCGAAATCGCATGGATGGGGCTGACTGAAACTCAGGCAAAGGCACAGAAAATCCCTTACGAGAAGGGCGTTTTTCCGTGGGCCGCCAGTGGTCGTGCACTGAGCATTGCGCGCACTGAAGGCTTTACTAAAGTGCTGATAGATCCGGAGACTAAGCGAATACTCGGCGCCGGCATGGTAGGCGTCAATGCCGGGGAGTTGATCGCCGAGGCAGTGCTGGCACTTGAGATGGGAGCAGATGTCGAAGATATCGCACTGACAGTTCACCCCCACCCGACCTTATCTGAAACACTGAATTTTGCCAGTGAAGTTGTCGAAGGCACTTGCACCGATATTTATGCACCGAAAAAATGATGTGAAATAGCTGCATTCGGGTAACATTCCGCCATCAAACTATCAGAGTATTGACCCTCCATGGCCGATGATCTTCGTGATGCCGCGCTGCACTACCATCGATATCCGAAACCCGGAAAACTCGAGATCAGTGCCACCAAGAATATGGTCAACCAGCGAGATCTGGCACTGGCTTACTCCCCCGGTGTCGCTGCAGCCTGTGATGAAATAGTCCGGGACCCGTCGGCTGCGGCCTCACTGACATCCAGAGCGAATCTGGTTGGCGTTATCACTAACGGCACGGCAGTCCTGGGCCTCGGAAACATCGGTCCGCTGGCATCAAAACCGGTAATGGAAGGCAAAGCAGTCCTGTTCAAGAAGTTCGCTAACATCGATGTCTTTGATCTGGAGCTCGACACGACTGATGTCGATCGATTTGTCGATGCAGTGTCTCTGATGGAACCTTGCTTCGGCGGCATTAATCTCGAAGACATCAAAGCACCTGAATGCTTCGAGATAGAAAAGCGTCTGAACGAACGCATGAATATTCCCGTATTTCACGATGATCAACATGGCACTGCTATTACCGTTGCTGCCGCATTGATCAACGGACTTCGTATCGCCAACAAAAACATCGAAGAGGTTAGGCTGGTTTGTTCCGGTGCAGGTGCTGCGGCACTTGCCTGCCTTGATCTATTAGTTTCACTGGGCATGAAGCAGGAGAACATCACGGTTCTGGACATCGTCGGCGTTGTCTATACCGGACGCACCGAACAAATGGATGAATACAAGGGCCGGTATGCGATTGACACCGATGCACGTACGCTGAGCGATGTTATGGGTGGTGCAGATATTTTTCTGGGTTTGTCAGCCGCTGGCGTGCTGCAACAGTCGCTGGTTAAAACCATGGCGGAATCACCGCTGATTTTTGCACTGGCCAATCCGGTTCCCGAAATCATGCCGGAGAAAATCACTGAAGTCAGAGACGATGCAATTATCGCCACCGGCCGATCAGACTACCCGAATCAGGTTAACAATGTGCTTTGCTTCCCGTTTCTTTTCCGCGGAGCACTGGACGTGGGTGCAACCACCATTAACCAGGAAATGAAAATTGCAGCGGTCAATGCCATCGCAGAGATTGCTACGCGTGAAGTATCTGACGTGGTGTCTTCCGCCTACGGAGACTCCTCACTGGGTTTCGGGCGCGAATATCTTATTCCCAAGCCATTTGATCCGCGCCTGATGACCTCGGTTCCAGTTCAAGTCGCCAGGGCGGCAATGGACAGTGGCGTGGCCACCCGTCCGATAGAAGATTTTCGGGAATATAAAACCCAGCTGCACGACTTTGTTTTCAGATCCGGCATGGTGATGAAGCCGATATTTGCCAAGGCCATGTCCAACCCGCAGCGTGTGGTATTTGCCGAAGGAGAATCTACCAGAGTCATCAACGCTGTTCAGATACTGGTCGATGACGGTATCTGTACACCTGTGCTCATCGGCAGGCAATCGGTCATTCAGCAGAACATAGATCGCTATCGATTGCGCCTTGTGATCGGCGAACACATTACTGTTATCGATCCGATGAACAACCCCGATGAGAAAAAGTATGCAGAAACCTACCATCGCCTGACCGCGCGCAATGGTGTTACGCCGGCTTATGCCAGAGCTGTCGTGCGAACACGTGCTACTGCTCTGGGTGGACTCATGGTAAAGCTCGGCCATGCCGATGCACTGATCTGCGGCAGCCAGGGGGCTTATGTCAGACACCTCAGATACATTCGCAGTATTATCGGCGTTCAGGAACATTTGTCGGACTGCTCGGCAGTCATACTGCTCATCCTGCAGGCAGGCACGTTCTTTCTGACAGATACCCATGTCACCGTCGATCCAAGCGCCGAGCATATTGCAGAAACCGCTATGCTCGCCTCATCCACGGTCAGAAGATTTGGCATGGACCCTAAAGTGGCTTTGCTATCTCATTCCAATTTCGGCAGCAGAGATAACGACAGCTCGAGAAAAATGCGAGAGGCTCGAGAAATCATTGAAAAGCGTTACCCGGAGCTACCAGTAGAAGGTGAAATGCATGCCGATGCCGCAGTATGGGAGTCAGTGCGAGATCGCATTTTCCCCGATTCACGTTTTGAGGGCTCTGCTAATCTGATGGTGCTACCGGATCTCGACGCTGCCAACATTGCATACAACATGGTCAAAGTCTTCGGCGACGGCTTGCCGGTAGGCCCTATGCTGGTGGGTCTGAATCACTCTGCGCACGTGGTGACGGAGGCAGTGACGGTTCGCGGGATCGTCAATATTTGTGCAGTGGCCGCCGCAGAAGCCATTGACCGGACAGCCAACAGCACCTGACGATTGACATAAGCGCCTGAGCTCTAAGCATTGCGTCCCGCTCAAAGCGGGGCTCAGCGTTTCGTCGCGACCGCCACGGTGTATACGCTTCCCTGTTTCAATTTTTGATAATTACCAAAGACTTCATTAAACACCCGCTTTACAAATCCGCGCAGACCATTGATGGTAACGATGTAAAGCTTACCACCCGTTTTGAGGCGATCATAAGCGTCATAAAACATCAAATAGTACAGCTCTTTACCAGACTTGGCCGGCAGATTAGTCACGACTGAATCAAACCCCTTTGCCTCAACCTGCTGTAGTCCGTTACTCAAAAATATCTCGGTATTTGACAGCCCGTTTACGGTCGCATTTTTGCGGCAATATTCGATAGCCACGAAATCCTTATCGACCAGCGTAACCTGACGAGAATGACTGGCGGCGGCGAGTGCGAGTCCCAGAGCGCCGTAGCCACACCCTAAATCCAGTATCAACGCATCATCCGCCAGTTCGATGTAGTCAAGCAGCAGGCGTGTTCCAGCGTCCACTTCTCTGGGTGAAAACAACCCCCACGTGGTATGAAATATGAGCGTTTTTTCATCGAACACTTCACTGAAAACCGTGTCCTGGCGGAGTCCGGGCAGACTTTCCCTGCTAATGGGTGATTTCATACAAACGACCTGTAGTAAACTAATGCCATTAATTCTACGGCGAGATCCGCTTCACGTGAGGAACTTTGTCTTCCAGACCCTCCTGCGCCAACAATATCGCAGAGTGACGCACGTCGTTGAGAAACAGAATTTTTATTTTAAAGGCAGTTGATGAATGCGACTTATACTACTTGGGGGTCCAGGTGCCGGGAAGGGTACCCAGTCCACCTTTATCATCGAGAGGTACAAAATCCCCCAGATATCTACCGGAGATATGCTGCGCGCTGAAATCAGAGAAAATACCGAGCTGGGCCGCCAGGCGAAAATCCTGATGGACGGCGGCAATCTCGTACCCGACGATTTAATTATCGGTCTGGTCGACAAGCGCATCGGCAAGACCGATTGTGCCAAAGGTTATTTACTCGATGGTTTTCCACGCACCATTTCACAGGCCGATGCACTCAAGAGCCGAAAAATCTATATCGATGCCGTTATCGAAATCGCGGTCGACGACGATGAAATCGTCAAACGTATGAGCGGCCGCCGCACACACCCTGCATCAGGACGCACCTACCACACTGACTACAATCCTCCCAAAAAAGCCGGCCTTGACGATGTTACCGGAGAACCACTGGTGCAACGTGCTGATGACGCAGAAGAGACGGTGCGTAACAGACTATCGATTTATCACCAGCAGACAGAGCCGCTGGTAAACTACTACAAACACTGGTCCGAAGAAGGCTCCGAAGGCGCACCGATATACAAAAAAGTATTCGGTATCGGTGAAGTCTCTTCGATCAGAGATGAAATATTTAAAACACTCGACGTACTAGCCGCAGACACCTGAATCAAAAAGTCCCGCTTGCAGGAAGCGGGACTCGGTTACCACTAAATAGCCGCAAACATTCTCTTACGCTCTACTCGAGGTCTACTTTAAGCGCCTTGAGCGTCTCCATGGTTACACCACCTCGCGCCAGATTGTTTGCACGCTGGAAGGCCTCTACCGCACTGAGCGTCGCACTGCCCAGCACACCGTCGATGTCACCCGGGTTAAAACCTTTGCTCGACAATGACTGCTGCAGGTGCGCAATCACCTCTTCGGTGACATTGGTCTCACACAAAATCGGTTGCCAGCTTAAACGCTCATTGGAGACTTTGACGCGCTTGGTCACGGTCTGGAATTCGGCAGGCAGGCTGACGCGACTCTCTCTCGCAGGCTCCACCATCTTGCGCACACGAATGGTTGAATACTCCGCCGGTATCGTGGTCTTGATTACAGTCGCCGGTGCGTCGAGCACCTGCTTGCGAATAGTTTTAAACACGGCCGGTACTTCAACCTGCCGGGTGCTAGCAGGTTTCTTTACAATCGAACGGGTGATGGTTTTGTAGGTAGCGGGTTCGACGACCAGACAAAGAATGTCACCGGTGATGTTGTCGATTTTTTCGATCGGCCCACGGCCTTTCTTCCATGTTGTTTGTTCCGGGCGATCAAGCACTCTCTCTGTCACCGTTTCATACTCTGCCGGCACCGCCACCAGTCTGGTATTGGCCGGCTCAACCATTATGCGCTCTTCCACCCAGCGAAAAGAGGCCGGTTTAACCGACAGTACTTCATTCGCTTCTTTGACCAGCACCCGCTCTTCGACCCACTCATACTTGGCGGGGACAACGGTTACTTTTTCACTGGCCTCACGCTTCAGCACTTTTTCGCTGACAACATCGTATTTTGCCGGCACCAGTACCTTGGCGTAGCACTCTCCCGGTTTGGCATCGGGCGGATACAGGCTCAGGGTTTCTTTACTGGCATCCTGCGACTCGGCAACACCGGTGGCAAATATACCGAATGCCAAAGCGACTCCCACCTTTTGCAGTCTATTAGTTGTCATCTCAACAATCTCGTTATTATGTGGCCCTACAAAGACGAAACAGCCTCCAGGACAAACATTGCGAGACTGTTATGTCTATTATGTCGCAAAAATTACTGGCTTGTCACCTTTCTGTATCAATTTATTCTCATTACGATTCATTTTGCGAACACTTTTCGCGGATAGCGGCAAATTCCTCGGGTGCCAGTAAATCTCCCTGCTCGTCGATTAGCGGGTAGTCGATTGAATTTTTATCACAGAACGCTGCTTCAACCGGCCGGTACCACTTGAACAGCGTCCGCCGATAGGCAGATTCACTGAGCCGGCGACTGTCATACATACCAGCCTGACTTCGCTGTCGCTGCGCCTCCAGCAGCACAATCGCAGCAGCAACGGACACATTGTAGGATTCGACCATACCGAGCATTGGTATTGAGACATGACTGTCAGCTACTTCTGCGGCAGCATCGCTGACACCAAAGAGTTCCGCCCCGAACAGCACAGCCGTTGGCTCACAATAGTTCAACGCACGAAAATCCTGCGAGCGCTCGCTCTTATGTACAGCGACGATGTTGAAGCCTCTTTTTTGTAACTTCGATGCAGGCTCTATGACTGATTCATAAAGATGCAGATCAAGCCATTTATCACTGCCCATCGCAATGCCACTGCGTGCTCTGAATGATTCATCATCGCGCATAGCGACGTGAAACTCATGCACTCCGACCGCGTCACAGGTGCGCATGATGGCGGAGATATTATGTGGCTTATGTACATTGTCAGTCACCACTGTCAGGTCGGGCTGACGCTTTTCGAGGCAAGCCTTTATCTTGTTTAGTCGACGTAAAGTCACTTGCGCGCTGTTCCACCGGCGGTAGCCGCTTCAATACATTCGAGCAACGCGAGATGCGTTTGTTCCGGTTTTTCAGTCATCATCATATGACCGCAATCCGCTAGCCTGATGACATGCGAACCGGAGAGTCCGTCAATCAAAGGCTGCGCCGCACGAGGGGGTGTCATTCGATCGAGCTCAGCCAGAATCAAAAACGCAGCACAGTTTACTCGTCCGGCGGTGTCAAGACCCTGATCGTAGGTGTGACATGCATTCAGGTCGGTGTACATGACGTCGTCTGAAGCCTGCTCCATTAACCGCTCTGCAAGCGTCTGAGTATGAATACCGGCAACCGGATTACCGCCGAGCTGAGAACCGAAGCTATGCCCGAACAAAGAGACAATATCTATCGCCATCTGCTCATTTGCCTTTGCACTGTTAAGCAGCGGCTCGCCCACTTTCATCGGGAATGCTGTGCCCATCATCACCAGTGCCTTTGACCGTTCGACCAATGCAGCACACTCCAGTGCGATCAAAGACCCCATGCTATGCCCCACCCAGTAAACATCACCTGACGGCATGTGCTGATCCACCAGTGTTGCCACAAAGCGGGCGCTGTGCGCTATGGTCGCTAACGGCTCGCCATCGGATTGACCATGGCCCGGCAAATCGATTGCAGCTACATTGAACCCTCGCTTGGCCCAGTAACGCGCGTACAAAGTCCACACGGTATGATCCATTGCAGCACCATGGATGAAACACAAAGTCGGCGCACCGGCCTGATGTGCCTCACCACCCTGGTATACGTAGATTGATTGACCCTCAACTTGCAGCTTCATTTTGCCACCACCTTTTGTGATGCTTTTAATGCAGTATCAAGGTCGGTAATCAGATCACGTTTGTCTTCCAGACCTATCGACAAGCGCACCAAGCCTTCAGATATTCCAGCCTGCGCGAGTGATGCTTCATCCATACGGCTGTGGGTCGTGCTGGCCGGATGGATAACCAGCGACTTGGCATCACCCACATTGGCCAGATGAGAAAACAGCTGCAGCTTTTCTATAAATACTTTACCCGCTGCTCTGCCACCTTTTAACTCAAAGCTGAACACGGCTGTTGAGCCTTCGGGCAACAACTTAGCGGCTAACTCATGATCAGGATGTTCAGGCAGATCCGGATACGAAACACTGGCTACTGCTGCATGAGTACTGAGGAATTCCACCACCGCACGAGCGTTTTCTATGTGGCGTGCCATTCTCATGGATAATGTCTCGCAGCCCTGCAGCAGATAAAATGCATTCGCCGGACTCATACTCGCACCGAAGTCCCGCAGCCCTTCTTTGCGAGCGCGCATTATGAATGCCGCCGGGCCGAACTCCTCGACAAAGTTCATCCCGTGAAATCCGTCATAAGGTTCAGACAACTGGGTAAACTTGCCGGACTTTCGCCAGTCGAATTTACCCGAGTCCACCACGCAGCCACCAATAGCAACTCCGTGCCCGCCAACGAACTTGGTCAGCGAATGCACCACAATATCAGCACCATGATCAAACGGTTTTATCAGGCACGGCGGTGTCAGTGTAGAGTCCAGCACCAGAGGCACACCATGCTCGTGAGCAATTTCTGCAATCTGCGCAATATTCATCACCTCACAACCCGGGTTGGCAACGATTTCGCCGAAGCACATTTTGGTGTTGTCCTGTAGTGCCGCTTTCCACTCCTGTGGCTTTTGCGGGTCGACGAAGGTAGTTTCAATGCCAAACCGGGGCAGCGTATAGGCGAGCAGGTTATGTGTACCGCCATACAAAGCGCGCGATGCCACCACATGCGATCCGGTGCCGGCAAGCGTAGAAATGGCCAGATGAATGGCCGCCATACCACTGGCGGTAGCGACCGCACCTACTCCACCTTCCAGCGCTGCCATTCGCTCTTCCAGTACAGCTACCGTCGGATTCGATATTCGCGAGTACACATGGCCAGCCCGACCCACATTAAAAAGTGATGCTGCGTGATCGCTGTCGTCGAACACAAAAGAGGTACTTTGGTAAAGCGGTGTCGCACGAGCCCCTGTAGCAGGATCGGGACGTTGCCCGGCATGCAGCATCAGAGTATCGAATTCAATATGTCTAGGCATCTTGTTCTCCAGAGCGATGGCAGATTTTACCAGTTCACGACTGCCCGGGTTTGATGACTGTTGCATCGTGATCAATGAGCAAATCCACATTCATTTCGAGGTCTGGCCAATAGCCGGGCAAAGACGACGAAGACGCCACAGTACTGGCAGTTTAGTGACAGTTGCTCTACACTCGCCGCGCATTTGAACGACTATTTCCGGAGTCTCTATGTCTCAGAAAATCAACCGTATAGCCGTCATCGGTGCCGGCACGATGGGCGCTGGTATCGCAGGCCTGTGTGCCGCAAAAGGACGCGAAGTTGTGCTTCTGGATATGACAGAAGAGCAGGCCCGCAAAGGCGTTGAGCGACTCACGCAAGGCCGAAGACCGGCAATAACAGAGGAGATGGCGAATTCGATCACCACCGGATCTTTGCAAGATCAACTTTCACTGGTTGCAGATTGCGACTGGATTTGTGAAGCCGTGGTCGAAGACCTCGGTATCAAACGAGACCTGTTTGCCAGATTGGAAGAAGTCCGCAAGGACGGATCGATTCTGAGCACCAACACTTCGGGTATCCCACTCAGAGATATCTATAAAGATATGCCCGAGCGACTGCAGCAGGACATCGCAGTCACACATTTTTTTAATCCCGTGCACATCATGAAGCTGGTCGAGTTGGTGCCAGGATCCAAGACCTCTTCACAGACAACCCGACGGCTGGCAGATTTCCTCGACAACACGTTGGAAAAAGGCACCGTGTACGCTAAGGACACCGTCAATTTCATCGGCAACCGGATCGGCTGCTTCTGGATGCTTGCCGGGCTGCACAAAGCTGCCGATTCCGGTTTGTCGGTAGAAACTGTCGATGCATTAATGTCTAAGCCCATCGGACTTCCCGCCACAGGGCTCTACGGTCTAATAGATTTAATCGGACTGGATGTGATGGATTTTGTGGCTAAAAATCTCAGTGCAAACCTGCCATCAAATGATCCCGGGCGCAGCTTCCTGACACTGCCGCAAACCGAAGCGCAGATGTTATCCGACGGACAACTCGGTCGTAAGTCAGGGGGTGGCTTTTATAAAATGGTAAAAGGCGACGACGGTGAAAAAAGCATGGAAGTTTTTGACCTGACCAACAAAGCATGGCGGCCGATGATCAAAGCACAACTTGAAACCTCGCACACCGATATCAGCCAACTGATGTACAACGATGATGCAGAAAGCAAATTCACTTGTGAGCTGATGGGCACGACCCTGCAATATGCCAGCGCACTGGTACCGGAAATATCCGACGATATTGTCAACATAGATCGCGCAATGAAATGGGGATTCAACTGGGACAAGGGGCCGTTCGAGCTGATGGACAGCATTGAGCCGGTTAAATTTGCTGAAATGTTGAAAACCCGGGGCGTGCAGGTAGACGGCATATTAAAAGTTCTGATCGACAGCAACAACACAAGCTTCTATCAGGCTGATGGCAGCGAATTTCTTGGTACTGATGGCAAGTACCACAAAGTGCCTGCATAAAATTCCCCCGGAGAACCGCTGGCCGCGGCAGACAACTTCGGGAAAGGACAAGACTCAAACTAACTTAGTGTGTAAT
>JAHDHK010000203.1 GCA_020631335.1 Chromatiales bacterium | reverse complement strand
TTATCCCTGATTCGAGGCGCGTGCAACATCAATCGGCCCGACCTTTACTGTGACATTCCACCGCGCTACTGGTTCTCAGGTAAACTCCATCAACATTCCCCTGCATTTTCAAACTTCCCTTGTCCAGATTAGTCTTTCTTATCATTCTTTTTGGTGTCGGGTATCTGCTTTACCACCTCTATGGCAAAAACCTGCGGAAGCAAGGACCAAAAGGCCTTATAAAACCGGCACTTATCGCCGCTCTAGTGCTTCTGATATTGGCAGTGGCAACAGGCAGAGCGAACGCAATTTTCGCGGTTATCGGTGGTTTGATAGCGGCTGCCTGGCGTATGGCTCCGTTATTAATGAGATTTTATCCCCAAATTAGACAAATATTGGGAAAATATTCACCTGGTGTTGCAGGTGGAACTGGCAACGTTTCCAAGGTATCAACTGCCACACTTGTGATGAATCTGGATCATGCGACTGGCCGGATTGATGGTGAAATTACTGCCGGGCAGTTTAAAAACCGCACTTTATCCGAGCTTTCTTTCGATGAAATTTTACAGTTTTACACAGTGTGTGAGCGTCAGGATCCTGAAGCGCTCAGGCTGTTGCAGGCTTTTATCGAACGGGAGTTTCCGGAGCAGTGGAAAAAGACAGGAAAGCAAAACGCTTCTTCCACCCCACCTTCAGATGAGGCCATGTCGGTATCTGAAGCCTGGGAGACCTTGGGCCTTTCGCCTGGCGCAGATCAAACAGCCATTATTGCTGCGCACAAAAAGCTGATGGGAAGACTCCACCCGGACAAAGGCGGCAGTAATTTTCTTGCATCCCGGGTTAATCTGGCAAAGGACCGTCTGATTGCGGAGATACAGCAGCAAAACGGATCCGGCTCATGAGAACGATACTCGCTATACCGCTGAATCTGCTGGTACTGCTGGCGTACAACGTCATGATTTTTCTGAGCAGCTCTGGAAACTATCTTCCGGACACCATCGTGACGCAGTTCGAAATTCCGTCATCCGGGGCAACGCTTACGATCACCTGGAATATTCTGTTCATTCTGATCGGTATCGGTGTGCTCTATATAGAAATATTGAAATCAACCCGTGCTTCGATGCAGGCGGTGCTGGATCACGTGTTGTCGCTTTGTGTGTTTGTGGTTTATCTGATCGAGTTACTGGTGATGAAAGAAATGGGATCAGCAACTTTTTTGATATTGACGCTGCTCTCGCTGGTGGATGTTATTGCCGGTTTTACGGTGTCGCTCTCTTCTGCCCAGCGTGATATCACACTGGGATAGCGTTTACTGTCGATACGACTCATTAAAAACCACTGCGGTGCGAACAACTGGCAATTCACCTGCTCTGAAGGGTTAAATCCGCTTTCGCTTGGCCGCATGATTACACTCGGCTCATCATCAGACCAGTTCGGCGCTCAGATCGTAGTCGACTGAGTCGGTGACGCGGACTTTGTAAAATTCTCCCACTTTTAGTTCGCTGTGGCTTTCAACCAGCACTGTTCCGTCAATCTCGGGTGCATCCGCCGTGCTTCGAGCGATGGCATTACCATCGACATCAAAACCGTCAACCAGCACTTCTATTTCACGCCCGACCTTTTCTTTCAGTCGCTCTGCGCTGATCTCGGCCTGCAAGGCCATAAAGCGATGCCAGCGTTCCTCTGTGACTTCCGGGGGAACAGCATCGGGCAGGTCGTTGGCAGTAGCACCATCGACCGGTGAATATTGAAAACAGCCCACACGATCCAGGCGAGCCTGCCTGAGGAATTCGAGCAACTCTTCGAATTCTTCATCTGTTTCGCCGGGGAATCCCACAATGAAGGTACTTCGCAAAGTAATATCGGGGCACACTTGCCGCCAGGCATTAATGCGATCCAGATTTCGCTCAGCTGCCGCCGGACGTTTCATCAATTTGAGAATACGCCCACTGGCATGCTGGAACGGTATATCGAGGTAGGGCAATATTTTTTTATCTGCCATCAATGGCACGATATCGTCGACATGCGGGTACGGGTAGACGTAATGCAGCCTCACCCACACCCCCAGCGTTGCCAGCGATTCGCACAAGGCTTTCATCGAGGCTTTAACCGGTCGGCCATTCCAGAATGATGTTGCGTATTTCAGGTCGACTCCGTAGGCACTGGTATCCTGGGAGATGACCAGCAACTCTTTAACCCCAGCCTGCACCAGCCGCTCTGCTTCTGACATCACATCAGCCGCTGTTCGACTGACCAGCCGCCCCCGCATCGATGGAATAATGCAGAAGCTGCAGTGATGGTTGCAACCTTCTGAAATTTTCAGGTAGGCATAGTGCCGCGGTGTGAGCTTAATGCCCTGAGGCGGTACAAGATCAATGCGGGCATCGTAATCCGGCTGCTGAGGCAACGCTTTGTGCACGGCGCTCATGACTTCTTCATAGGCCTGCGGGCCAGTGACCGACAACACTTTGGGATAACGGCTTTCTATTTCTCCGGGCTTTGCACCAAGACACCCGGTCACAATCACCTTGCCGTTTTCATCGAGTGCTTCTCCAATCGCTTCAAACGATTCTTCTACGGCACTATCGATAAAACCACAGGTATTTACGATGACCAGGTCGGCATTTTCATAGCTTGATTCAATGCCATACCCCTCAGTGCGCAATTGAGTGAGTATTCGCTCTGAATCGACCAGCGCTTTGGGACACCCCAGACTGACGAACCCGACTTTTTTTGCTTCAGTCATGAGCGACACCAGTCACTGCCACAGTAATTAGTCAATCTCATCAAGCAGCTTCCTGAATCTTTCGGTGTGAACTTTTTCGCTTTTAGCCAGTGTTTCAAACCAGTCTGCGATGTCATCGTGACCCTCTTCCCGTGCCATTTCGGCCATTTTGGGATACACCATTTCATATTCTAATTGCTCACTTTCAATCGCACTTCGCAGGTTGGCACGTGTACCGCCAATTGGTGAACCGGTGACCGGATCCCCACAGGCCTCCAGATATTCCAGCACACCGGCAGCATGGCCGGTTTCATCTTCCGCGGTTGATCTGAAGAGCTTGGCAATTTCGGGAAACCCTTCGACATCCGCTTTGGACGCGAAATAATAAAAACGTCTATTGGCTTGCGCTTCCCGGGCAAACGCCTCACGCAGGTTTTTTTCGGTTTTGCTGCCTTTCAGTGACATTTCAAACAAACTCGGAGTCAACAATTCAGATGAGGGGCTTACAGAAAATTAAAGAGGAACTCGGAATTGTACACCGAGCCGCCGGGCAGCATGCAGACAAAGCCTTAAACCGACCGTTTTCCAATACGCATAAATGAACCGGACACTAAAGCGTGAGCGATCGATGCCGATAACCTTCGCCGTAGTAACTAGCAAAACCGAAAAATAACAAGCCGAATTTAATCAGGCACAATTTGTTGGGGACATCAATCATGACTATTAGCACAGAAGCCGAGTATCAGGCAGCACAGGACGTTTTCTCGAAATATGATTTTCGCCCGGGCGTCTCAAAAAATCATCCGCTTCAGGCAAGCCTTGAAATTCTAGCCAAAGCAGCAGACAACTATGCCTTTTTAAGCAAAGAGTCACGCCAGGCAGCCTGATTAGATCAGCACCCTACACGTGTAATGGCAACCTTCCGCGCGCCAATGGCGGAAGGTTGCCTGTCAGACCCATTGCGGTACGCATACACAGTTCATTAACTGGCGTCAGGTGTTCCGCCCCGCGCAGCGCAGCGGATCTGAAGGCTTGCTTAAGCCACTGCTGGCCACCGGGTTCGAATATCTGGTGGATTCCATCCAGGAAACGGATCATCAGCTCATTGGCCGGCCGCCGGGCACGTTCATAACGTCTGAGCGTACGCAACGAACCGATATCCTTCCCGGAGCTGTAACTGCTCACTACACAGTCAACCAGTTCTGCTGCATCCAGCATACCCATATTAACCCCCTGGCCGGCCAGAGGATGAACGGAATGCGCCGCATCCCCCACCAACACTACCCGGGGTGATACGTAGCTGCTGGCATGCTGGCGTTGAAGCGGGAAGCTGCCCTTCGCATCGACCGACGCGATGCAACCGAGCTCTTCGGGAAAAGCGCTGGTCATTGCATCAATAAACTCACGCTGCGGCAGCTCTTTCAATTTTGCTATTGTTTCCGGAGATTCGTACCACACCATTGAAGCCCGTTGTCCTGCCAAAGGTAGAAAGGCCTGCGGTCCGCCCGGGGTAAAACGCTGCCAGGTGATATCCCGTTGCGGATACTGGGTATTAACGGTAGCTACCAGGGCGTGTTGATCATAATACCCACCCTCGACCGAGAGTCCGGCCATAGTGCGTACACTTGAATTGGCGCCGTCTGCGGCAACCAGCAACGAGCCGGAGAATTCACCGGCATCAGTATTCACACTAACATGCCCTACGCCAGTGTTGAGTGCCTGCACGCTGGCAGGACAAATCACTGTAACGTTATCCATCTCACCGAGCTGTTGCCACAAAGATAGCTGAATCACACGGTTTTCAACGATATGCCCCAGGTGAGGTTTGCCGATACGACTGCTGTCGAACAGTGTCTTTGCGCTTGTTTCTGAATCCCAAACCAGCATTCGGCGATAAGGACACAAACGCAGTTGCTGGATCTGCGACCATGCACCCACCGCATCAAGCATTCTTTCGGAAGCTTCACTGAGCGCGGACACACGCAAGTCATACGAGGCGCCATCAAAAGGGGGAGGTGGCTTTTGCTCCAGCATCACTACATCAAGGCCGCAGGCACCAAGCGCCGCGGCAGTCAGCGCACCGACCATCCCCCCGCCAACCACAACGACATCTGCGTTGGTGTTGTTTGTGTTAGTAATCGGGATCACCCATAGAAGTACAGGAACTCGGGGTTACTCACTCACTGCGACTTGATCGGAGTCAATGGTTTTTCTAACCCATCCGTTGCCATCGTTGATTAATTCAACCGTTGGCCAGAAATTATACTCCGGTTGTACGCTCACCACCGATCTGTAGCCATTCATCGCCACAACGGTAAGACTCACAGGCTGCGACGGCTCACGGCTTTGGATTTCACTGATAAATTCATCAAGCGATGATACCGGCACTCCCTCGACCTCTGTGATAAACCGGTTGCGATAAAGGCGGTCCTGAATCGACGGGGACCCACCCAAAGTACCGCTGATAAACACACCGGGCGTTGTATTACCGCGCTGGTAAGCCAGCTCAAAATGCGGCTCCTGAATCAATGAGCCAGCCCACAGCAAGGCACGGCGGGTGACCAGACCCCGATAGGGCTGGGTAGGTACGTCCAGCTCGAGCTCCCGACCATCCCTCAACACGGTAACTGACACAAGCGGAAACTGAAACAGGCTTTCCAGGTCACGGAATGTTGAAGGAATACTATCGTTAACCTGCAGCAGAAAGTCGCCGACTTTCAATGGATTTTCTGCACCACCAACTACCTGCCTCACCGCCATTATCCGCCGATGTACTTGTGCAGAAGCGGCTATTTTGCGAATCCACTCGTTACTCAGCCCCAGCTCTCTGGCCTTATCCAGCGACTGATAGACAAACGAGCCCGGCATGATAAAAAGCTCTTCTCCGCGTGTGTAGCGTTCTACAACATCACGCACAAGTGCCGCCGGCATAGCCCACTCACCTTCTTTAATTTCATCGCCGCTTTGATAGGCAAAGCTCTGCCACAATGCCTGGACAACGCCGTTATTGTCGATAAGCGGCCCACCAAGTGTCGGCCCCACCAGCGAGGCACTGAGCACATCGACGGGCACCTGCTGATAACGAGACAATTGCGGTAAATCAAAATAAAGCGTTACCTCACTGGGGTTATCGACTTTTTGTTTTCTTATTGTCCCGTCATTGCGGTAACCGATAAGTTCCAGCGGATCCTCAAGTGACGGAAAGCTGTTTGACAGTGTCAAGGGTTCAATTTTCACATTGCCCAGCAAGGCAGGGTCGTACTGCAAAATCGCAATGTTATGCAAGGGGTGCAGAAACACCACTTTACCCGGCAGCTTATAGGTAGAAAAGAACGTGATTTCCAGATCGCCCAGGTTAACCGGCACTGTATTGCGATCGGTAATCACCAACCCGCGCTCGGCATCCACAATCAAACCCACTCCTGAAAAGCTGGTTGCGTAAACGTTGTCTACCGAATAAGGGATATCGAAAGACAAACGCACCAGTGACGGTGCAACCGTCTGGATGCGGCTATCGCTGTAACCGGGTAGTACTACCTCTTCCAGAGGCTCGGGCACTGGCGATGTATCGGCGAGGGGTAGCTGTTCACAGTGCCAGAAACGTGCATCATCTCTTCGCTCGCAAAGCTGTGATCCGAACCACTTCTCGTTGATATTGACAGTAGCGATCGAAGAGGTGAACTCACGCCCCGGCACCACAAAACGCATACGCCATTCCGGTGCGCCGGCACTCAGCTGCTCGATAATGTCATCGAGTGAATCGACAGGCTGGCCATTCATTTCCGTGATCACTGCACCGCGTCGAATGCCACCACGCGCAAACTCGTAACCGGATTTGGCAACAATAACGCCGCTCTGTGGCCGGTTCATGCCTCTGGCACGCTGCACTGACAAATCGTGAAGCACTGCGCCGCCCACCTCAACCAGGCGATCGGGCTGTAATGCGTCCATGTCCTGTACTTTGACCGGCACGCTGATTTGACGGCCCTGACGAAACACACTGACTTCAACTTCCTGCGCAATCGAACTATCGAGAATTTCAGCCAGACGAATAAACTCCGCTACCGGGTTGCCATCAATCGCCAGCAGGATATCGCCTTCCAACAGCAATTGTTCGGCAACGCCACCCGGCATCACCTGACGCACGATAAGCATGCCGTTACTGAGCGGAAACTGCTGCTGATAGCTGGACATTACCGCATCCTCCAGCCCAAAGCGGCTAAGCAAACGATAAGGGCGCTGTTCGAATACTGTTTGCAGCGTCCCCCGGTCCACCGGTTCGTCAGCCTGCAGTTGCTGCAGTGCATACAAAATTCTGTTTAAGGGCAGAAAAAAACTGCTTGCGGTGCTGCTGTTGGCTGCTGCGTTTAACGCGATCACTTCACCGGAGGAATTCAGCACCGGAGAACCCGAGGATCCACCCGAGGTGGAAGATGCCGCCTGTATATAGAAAGTGTTGAAATCGTTGTGGCCGTAGCGCCCATAGTTTGGCGCGTCTCTGTCAACGCGTGCAATGGTGCCTGCCAGAATGGACAGCTGCTCACCACCATCACTGCCGATAACGCGAATATCGGTACCCACAGTGGCACCGTCAGGGTTTAATTGCAGTGAATTTGGCTGGTTTCGCTTTAGATCTGCCGGGTTATAGCGCAGAAAACCGAAATCGTGCACCGGGTCGCGATACAGGGGCACCACGTCGATACGCTCCAGATTCTGGAAAGTTGCCGTCATACTAATCGGGCCGCTGCCAACCACATGGCGGTTAGTTAAAATGATTCCGCGTTCGGCATCGACCACGAACCCGGTTGCAGAACTGACGCCCTGGCTGGTTTCTACAAAGTCTCGCACATACGACACCTGCAGCGACACCACCGAGGGCACGGTATCCGCAATGACGGCAGACCACTCGGCACTGCTGTTTTGTGCATGAGCTACTTTGGCAATGGTCAGAAAACACAGACCGATAGCGATTATCTTTGCTTTTAGCAAACCAGTTTCCAGGAGTTATCTTCTAAGGATCAAATAGCTGAACTGACGTAAAAACCAGGCGAACTGCTCAATTTCTGGTGTGTCCGCTGGCGTACAATTCAAGTATAGCGTTGATGACAGTTTCATCTGTAAAGCGTCTTTGTTAACTTTAAGTCAAGATTTGAACCGGCGGCGAGCAGTTCCAGCGTCAAAAACACCACACCTATGACCACCGACAAAGACAACAGCTTTCCGCTTGAATGGCTTCGGCATACATCTCCCTACATCAATACCCATCGGCGTAAAACCTTTGTGGTGTGGCTGAGCGATGAATTGCTGGGCAGCCCCTCACTCAAAAATATAGTTTATGACCTGACGTTGCTGAGCCATTTGGGTGTCAGGCTGGTGCTCGTTCACGGCATGCGAAAGCAGATCGACGAGACGCTGCAGGCAAGCGGCATTGAGGCGCAATTTGCTTGTCCTGTCGAAACGAATGACAACAGTCATTTAATGCGCATCACAACCGCTGAAATGTTGCCGTTGCTGCAGGCGCTGCTGGGGCAACTGCGCTGCCGGATCGAGTCGCTGTTTTCTACCGGTTTACCGAATACGCCCATGTCGGGGTCGCGGGTCACCTTGTGCTCCGGGAACTTTGTCATTGCCAGGCCCTATGGCGTCAGACAGGGGGTCGACTATTTCCACACCGGTGAAATCCGCAAAGTCCGGGTGAAGTCCATCAACAGCCTGCTCGATCTGGGAATGATCGTACTGATGCAGCCGGTGGGCTATTCACCCACAGGTGAGACCTTCAATTTACATGCGGAAGACGTCGCCACACAAACCGCCATTGATCTGCAGGCGGACAAACTTATCTTTCTGCATCAACAAACAGAAGAACTGGCTCAAGCACTGGGGGACGTGAGGGAGATATCCGTCGGTGCGCACGGATTCCGGCAAGCGCTGCCCTCTTCGCTCTCGAATATAAGGTCTATCGTTAACAACGCCACTCTGGCATGTCAGCGGGGTGTTAATCGCTGCCATATCGTCAGTAGTCAGCAAGATGGTGCGTTACTCAAAGAACTGTTTACCCGTGATGGCAGCGGCCTGTTACTCGACGCTGGTGACTACGATTCAATTCGATCAGCCACCACTCGCGATGTCGCTGGAATAAAAACATTGATACAACCACTAATAGACGAAGGAATCCTGTTAAGTCGAAGTGAACAGGACCTCGAGCGCTGCATAAATCAGTTTTATGTGGCCGAAAGAGAGGGAAGCGTCATTGCCTGCGCAAGCCTGACGCGATTTGACGATCAGGCCGAGCTCGGTTGCCTTGCGGTGCATCCCGACTTCAGAGCCAGCGGCAAAGCCGCCGATATTGTGCAACATCTGATAAAAGAGGCACGCACCCGGGGCTGTACCCAGTTATTCGCACTTTCCACCCGAAGCGGTGACTGGTTCAGAGAACAGGGCTTTGTACCCGGCTCAATCAGCGATATTCCGGTAGATGAGAACCGCATAGAGGGAAACAGAGGTTCAAAGGTCTACCTGTTCAACCTGAACTCAATCTAACAGTCAGGCATTCTATTCGTCTTCACCGCTGTATTTCGCAATAGCCGAAAACACTTCAGCTATTGCATCGAGCCTGTCAATCGGCTGATCCATTGACAGCAGCTCATGGCGCAACTCAGCAGACAAAGGCAGCAACTCAACAAACCGGCTGCCCAGCCAAAGCGCATCGTTCAGGTGATGTTCCGGGTATTCGAACGAAGCCGCTACCTGCTCCAGTATTTGCTCCAGCGCATCCTTTAAAAAATCATACTCGCCCGCAACAGTGGTGGTTGGCTCGACTGGCAGCAATTCGACCACGCCCTGAAGTAATCCTGTGCCATCAACCTCCGTTTCAACAATGCGGAATTTCTGCTCGCCTTTTGCGACGATCAGCAACAAACCACTGTCATCCTGATCCCAGTCAACAATACGCGCATAAGTGCCATAAGGATACGGGGTTGCAGCGCCGCCAACCTCACCACCTTCCTTCACGATACAGACCCCGAATCCGGTCTCTTCACGAAAGCAGTTTCGCACCATGTCTATGTAACGCCTTTCGAAAATGCGTAGCGGCATCAGACCACCGGGCATTACCACACTCGACAGCGGAAATAGCGGTATTCGGGTAGATGAATCTAAAGGCATGTTAGTAAACGCTGTGATAGAAATGGTTTTAACGAATTTTCATTGGAATTCAGATAAGCGCCAGACCTCATCCCATTGACCGCCCGCCTTAAGTGCAATCGATTCGAGCGTTCATGAAACAGCGCTCGGGAATAACCATAAAAAAAGCCGGATTAAGTATCCGGCTTTTGCTGTCTCACTTACCCGCTAGTATTGCTGCGGATAAAGCACCACTTCCACTCGACGATTCTGCTCGCGACCGTCGTCAGAATCATTGCTTGCGATGGGCTTATATTCCCCGTAACCAGTTGCCGATAACCGGTCAGACGAAATACCTTTGCCACTGAGATATCTCACCGCAGACGCCGCTCTGGCAACAGACAACTCCCAGTTACTGCTGAATTTCTCCGCCAGCACCGGGCCGATAGGAATGTTATCCGTATGACCTTCCACACGTATATCGTATTCGCTGAAACCGTTTACCGTATCGCCAACGACAGCAAGCACATTCTGCCCTGACTCACTTAGCACAGCACTGCCGGTATTAAACAAACTACCGCTGGCAACTCGAATACCAATGGAGTCATCCGCCCGAACGTCCACTGTTGCACCGGAGATTCCACTGGCACGCAACTGCTCGGTAATCGAGTCTCTCAGGCCGGTGGCTTTGTCACGCTTGGCGCGCAGCCCCTGCTCAGTTGAGAAATTGACAGCCATCAGCTTTTCAATCTCAACCCGCGCAGAATCGAGCTGATTCTCTGCACTGCCCAGCTTATTACGCAGCGCATCAAGCTCTTCGCG
>JAHDHK010000202.1 GCA_020631335.1 Chromatiales bacterium | reverse complement strand
ACCCACTGGCAAATGATCCAGGCGCGGCATGTTTCCGGGGATTTGCACCAGTCTTTTTCTTTGCGCCGAAGCCACTGGTGTTGAAGCGACCAACCCCCTGGTATATGGATGTTGTGGAGCTGTTAACACAGACTTTACAGCATCAATTTCGACCACCTTACCCGCATACATCACCGCTACCCGGTCTGTTGCCTCGGCGATTACCCCCATGTCGTGTGTTATCAACATCACCGCTGTACCACGGCTGCGGCAGAGTTGTTTTAGCAAGGCAATTATCTGCGCCTGCACCGATACGTCCAGCGCTGTCGTTGGCTCATCGGCGATCAACAACGAGGGCTCAGCACACAACGCAAGCGCAATAACCACGCGCTGACGCATGCCACCTGAGAATTGATGCGGATAGCTGTTTATGCGACTGGCCGCAGCGGGTATGCCCACATCGTCTAATGCAGCCACGGCTCTGTCTAACGCCTCTTTTCTGCTGACCGGGAGGTGCTCCAGTATTGTTTCGGTCAGCTGCTCACCGATGGTGATCAGCGGATTGAGAGACGTGAGCGGATCCTGAAATACCATGCCGATTTCTTTACCACGCAGTCGCCGCAATGACTCCACCGGCAGATTATCAATACGGTTTCCGTTGAGAAGTATTTCTCCATCGGCGATTTTTGCCGGCCGGTTTAGCAGGCCGATCACCGCATTACCGGTCATCGATTTACCGGCACCACTTTCACCAACCACACCGAGGATTTCACCTGCCTCGATATCAAAACTCGCCTGATCAACTGCGCGCAACACTGCACGACGAGTCGGTATCTCAACCACCAGATTGCGAACACTGAGTACGGTATCGGTCATGTTAACGTGCTCATCGCAATTTTGGATTCAGCGCATCGCGAAGCCAGTCACCCAGCAGATTCACCGACAGCGCCAGTACCAGCAGCGTGATGGCAGGAAAAAACAGAATCCACCATTCGCCCGAAAAAAGAAAACCCTGCCCGATGCGGATTAATGTGCCAAGAGAAGGTTGTGTCGGTGGTGCGCCCACCCCGAGGAACGACAGGGTTGCCTCCACAATAATGGCAAGCGCCAGGCTGATCGTGGCGATCACCAGCACCGGACTTAACACGTTTGGCAAAATGTGTAACACCATAATGCCAAACGGCTTGCGACCGTTTAAGCGCGCCGCCTGAATGTATTCTTTGTTTTTTTCAACCAGTGTCGCCCCGCGTACCACACGGGCAAACTGCACCCAGTCTGACAGGCCGATGGCAATAATCAGCACCCAGATAGCCATTTGATCGCGCAGATGAACCGGTGTAAAACCTTTGGCGATACCGAAGATCAGCATCGCCACAAGTATTGCCGGAAACGTCAGCTGCACGTCGGCAATTCGCATAATTACCGTTTCGACCCAACCGCCAATATAACCCGCCAGCAAGCCAAGACTGACCCCCAGCACAAGTGCAAACGCCACTGCAGTAAAGCCGACAAATAAAGATATGCGCATCCCGAACAATATGGTGGAGAAGACATCGCGCCCCTGATCATCGGTACCCAGCCAGAAGACTTCACCGGTGATCATGTTCGGCTCCATCGGGCTTGAGAAACCGTTCATCAGATTTAACGTCGCCGGGTCAAACGGATTGTGAGGCGCTACCCAAGGCGCGAGTACCGCACCGAGCACCATGATCATCACCAGTACAAACGAAGCAACGGCCACCGGTGAACGCATAAACGTCCACAGGAAATCTGACTGCCAGGCACGTTTTATAGCATCCATTAATGCGCCCTTGAAGACTTGTCAGAATGTAAACGAGGGTCAATGGCATAGTAAAGCAGATCGACAATCAGGTTGATGCCAACAAACATCACCGAGATCAGCATCAGATAGGCGGCCATCACCGGGATATCCACAAACTGAATGGCATTAATAAACAACAGACCGACACCGGGCCACTGAAAAACAGTTTCCGTGATAATGGCAAACGCGATTATCGAACCGAGCTGTAAGCCCGTCACCGTAATCACAGGAACCAGCGTATTTTTTAGCGCGTGCCTGAAATGCACTGATTTATCACGAAGCCCGCGTGCCCGTGCAAAGCGGATGTATTCCTGTCGCAATACCTCCAGCATTTCGGCTCGCACCAGCCGCATGATCAACGTCATCTGATATAGGCCCAGGGTTATGGAAGGCAGTATCAACGCTTTCAACCCGGAAGCAGTCAAAAAACCGGTTGACCAGAAACCCAGCTGAACAACATCACCCCGGCCAAAGCTCGGCAGCCAGTTAAGCTCTACCGAAAACAGATAAATCAACAGTATCCCAATCAGAAAGGTTGGCAAAGATACACCGATTAACGACAGCGTCATGACCAGATGAGAGGCAAAACCGTCACGATAAATAGCGGTCAATACCCCGAGAGAAACCCCCAGCGCGATGGCCAGAAAACCGGAGACCGCAGCAAGCTCAAGCGTGGCCGGCAATCGCTCTGCAATAATAGTGGCGACCGGTCGGCCCTGACGATAACTGACACCGAAGTTTCCACTCGCCGCGCCACTTAAAAACTTTGCATACTGCACGGGGAATGGCTGATCGAGGCCAAGCTGAACACGCAAACGCTCGATGTCGGCATCGGTTCTTTCCTGGCCCAGCATGTTGTCGATAGGATCGCCGACAAAACGAAACATGGAAAAGGCGACCAGACCGACCACCAGCAGCACGATTATCGACTGAAATATACGACGGATAACGTAGGCTAACATTCAGTTGGCAGGACTTGTTTGTAGATGTATGTGTGTGATCAATTCAGGTTGCTTTTAAAGTGTGGGGGTCGAGTCTCACGAAGCGTGGGTGTTGCTTCAGGCAGCCCTGCCCCCGATAAGAAAGCGCGAAGCTTAAGCGAAAACATCTGCGATATAAGCGCTTTACTCACCAGCGATCACGCAGAGTACCGGACATACCAATGCGCTCACCGGAATGTTTTATAAGCGACGGCGAGCAGCCCTCCCCGTCGCTTTTTCTCCAACCCTCCGGCAAGGAAGGTGTTATCGCGCCAATGCCGCGTGATACAGATTAGTTAAGCTTGAAGTACTTGAACTTGGCAGCATCATCAGGAGCAACAATGGTGTCCACCTTGTTGGCCATGCCCCAGTTCAGCACCTGATGGTGAATCGGAATATATAACAACTCATCCTGCACCACCTGCCAGATCTCTGCGATCATGCCGTTGCGCTTTTCAAGATCAGTCTCAGACGCGAGCGCTTCGATTTTTACGTCGATATCCGGGTTTGAAAAGCGCGTACCGTTCCACGAGCCGTACTTTTCACCCTTGGTATGCGCCAGAAAGTTGAATATGTATTCGGAGTCATAGGTCGGTACTCCCCAGCCCAGCATGTAGAAGTCGGTTTCAAGGTTGCTGATCAAAGGGAAATGCTGTGCTTTGGGTTTGGCATCGAGCTGAACCTTGACACCGATTTGCGCCAGCATTCCCACTGCTGCCTGACAAATTGCTTCGTCGTTGATGTAGCGATCATTCGGGCAGTCCAGTCGAATACTGAAACCGTTTTCGTAACCGGCTTCGGCCATCATCGCTTTGGCTTTTTCGTTGTCGAACGCGGGCACGGCGTCAAGCGCTTCAGTCCAGCCATTCACAAACGGAGGCATCGCAACACCCGCTGGTATCGACTGATCACGCATCACCACTTTTTTAATGGCCTCACGATTGATCGCCATGTTCATCGCCTGACGTACCCGCTTGTCAGCCAGCGGGTTTTTACCTTCTACATCATCCGCAGCCAGGTCTTCATCACCCTGATTCATGCCGAAGAAGATAACCCGGTTCTGCGGAGCGGTAATTACCTTGAGATCTGCCGATGCATCGACACGCTGCAGATCCTGCACCGGCACATCCTGAATGAAATCGACTTCACCGGACAACAGAGCAGCAACGCGGGTGGCCTGATTTTGAATCGGGGTGAAGACGACGTCTTTAACCTGCATGGGGAATTCGTCTTTACCCCAGTAGTCTTCATTGATGGTCAGTACAGTTTTTACATCCGGTTCGCGTGAAACCAGACTGTAGGGACCCGTGCCGTTGGCGTTGCGTGCGGCAAAAGTTTCTTCCCCGCCTTCGAAGTCCTGCACTTTGACTGCATTGTTTGCCTCTGCCCAGCCCTGATCCATGATGAACATGTTGGTCAGGTTGTTCGGCATGATCGGGTTGGGACCGTCAGTTTCGATTTCAACGGTCAACGGGCCGGCAGCCCGCACTTCTTTCACCGACGCCAGCAGCTCTTTGTAGTCACTGTCTTTAGTCATCGCACGGTTAAGCGAAAAGACGACATCGGCACTGTCAAAGTCTGCACCGTCGTGATACTTCACGCCCTCTCGCAGATTAAATACCCAGACATTGGGGTTGTCTTCGCTCGGCGCCCACGATGTGGCCAGCGCCGGCACAACCGCACCAGTCATATCACGCATCACCAGCGGCTCCATGATCTGATGCATCATGGCCGAAGTCGGCCCTTCATTCTGCGCGTGCGGATCAAGTGTCAACGCATCTCCGGCACGTGCCCACCTGAGCGTTTCGGCCTGTACGGCAGTACCACTCGCACAAGCGGCAATCGCCGTGGCCAGCAAAAGCTTCTTCATTATTGAATTTCCCCTTATTAATGGTTGTGGGACAGATTTCATCAGTCAACGGGCGGTGCAATCGGCTGGTTGCGCGCACCGCCACGACTTCGACCGTCTGTGGCCGACATTCACTCTACGCCCTCAATGCTGCCAGTTAACCCGCCACAGGTCCAGAGTGAACAGCACGTCGACCGCGCTGCCGCATAGCGACAGATAGCTAACGCACCACAGTATCACTCACGACGCCAGCCCATTGATTTTTTTAGAAAAACCCGCTGCGCGTGTGGACAACTGTGCAGTATCACGGATTTTTGCCGATCAATACTCATTCTCAAACCGCGAATGGCGGAGCAAGATGACTCATACACGGAAGTACCTCAATCTTATCGCTGCATTTGCAGGCACCGCCCTGCTGCTGGCGCCGCTCGCCACCACAGGAGCAAACGAAAATAACCGGCCCGCACCGGTCTCCTGGCGTTATCACCAGAACACCGATGCCGACAACTTACGACAGAGCTGGCAGCAGTCGAAAGAAGCGGGATACCTCCCGATTGACATCGAGGCCGACAGCGCCAGCCGACAGTATCTGAGTATCTGGCAGGAGAATATCACCGGTAAAGGCTGGATCAGCTGGCACGGGCTGAGCGGGCGCGAGTATGAGCGCAATGTTGAGCGATACCGGCAACTTGGATATTCAATCACTGATCAGGATCTTACCGCACACGACGATCAGCCCGTCTACTCTCTGGTAATGCGGCAAAACAAACCACGCCGCCACTGGCTTTCTTACAATGGCCTGCAAGCAGATAGTTTAAAGAGCGTGATAGAGGAACATAGCGAGCAATATCAGCCGGTAGATCTGGACGCTGTGTTTTTAAACGGTGAGACACGCTATTCATTAGTGATGCAGCAATCAGACAACACACGCGCCTGGCGGGTAGATAATCACCTCAGTCAGGACACCTGGCTGCAACAGCTCAACGAGTACAAAGCCACGGGCTATGAACCTGTAAATATCACCTGCTACCGCAATCAGAGCGAACTCCAGTACTCAGCCATCGGGCGGGAGTCCTCCCGCAGCTGGGTCGCATTGCATGGCATGACTGCCACCGACATGCGCAACCGGCTTCGGCAGTTTGCCGATCAGGGTATGCGACTGAGCGATGTTGCTTTATGTCCTGTCGATAACAGTAACAATGAGTCAAATCAGGCTTTATACGCTGCAGTTTGGATCGACAATGAAGAACGCTACGCCTGGCCCGGCAGAGAAGCCTCTGAACAGCTGTTGTCTGACTACGCAGCAGCCATCGACGTGCCGGGCGTAAGCGCCGCTATTGTTAAAAACGGGCGAGTGTTGTTTCGCGGCGGTACCGGTTTCGCCGACAAAGCCAATAAAATCCAGTCTCACAGCGGTACGGTTTACCGCCTGGCATCTATTTCAAAAGCGATTGTCGGGACCATAGCATTCAACCTGGCACAGGATGATCTGATAGATCTTGATACACCTACAAGAAACTACCTGGGTAATCTGGCACCGGCCCACCAACACACAATTCGGCAGCTACTGAAAAATACCGGCTGTGTGAAGAGCTATGAAGACGACAGTTATGACGATAACAACACACGCGTTCAGTATGAATCCTCATCGGAAGCTCTCAAGCACCACCTGGGCGGAGCACTCGGAAGCGATGACTGGATTATTAAAGACTGCAACCCGGGGGATCATCACTATTCCACTCATGGCTATACGCATGTGACAGCCGCACTGGAAGCAGCCACCGGTAAATCTTTCGATACTCTGGTTAAGCAGATCATCGTTGATCCACTGCAACTGAATTCAATCAAGGTCGAAAATCGTTCATCCGCATTTGCGCAGGGTGAAAAAGCGGAACTGACCTATAAAGCAAATCGTATCAACGAAGCGCAGTTTCAGAATGTCAGCTGGAAGGCCGGTGGCAGCGGGATGGAATCCTCTGCACTTGATCTGGCGCTGTTCGGAGATGCTGTGGCAGGAAACCGCTATTTCTCCCGGGAGGTGAAAACGCAGATGTGGTCAGGGGGAGAAAATGACAGTGAACTGCACGGCTGGTCACGCGTATCGTCGAGAGGTGAAATTGAAAAGGGCGGTGTTAATCAGGGCACCGATGTACATATACGAATCGACCCTGCTACAGGCATTACGGTGGTTGCCATGACCAACACTGTCGTTCCAGCCACTCGCACACCTGTGCTTACGGAAAAGCTGATGGATCTGGCAAAAAAACAGTTACAATCAACACTGGATACACACTTGCAGGGCAGTGACCCGAGCCATCAGGATGTCGCATTGAACCGGTAGCCTCCTCATCATGAATCGCACAATGTAAGCGCGATGCGGGAGGGACTACCCTCCCGGATGCATTCAGGCTTGTACAGCCATTGACCTGCTGCAAATTCAACCCTCTGCTGCAGATTAGACAATGACCAAAAAACTGCCTGGCATCGCCATCCTTGATGACTATTACCAACGAGCACATCGTTATGCTCCCTGGCACGAGGCCACATTCGCCAGTTTTGATTTTTATGATCAGCCGATTACTGATCAGTCGGCACTGATTGATACACTAAAAGACCATAAAGCCGTAGGTCTCATGCGCGAACGAACCGCATTTCCCGGCAGTCTGATTGAACAGTTGCCGAACCTGGAGCTTATCGTCACCAGCGGGAAAAAGAACGCTGCAATCGATGTGGCTGCAGCTAACAGAGCCGGGGTGACGGTATGTGGTACAGAGTCTCCCGGCCATGCGACCGCAGAACTGGCCTTTCTACTCATCATGTCACTCGCCAGACAACTCATCCCGCTCAACAATTCGCTGTCCCAACAAGGTCTGTGGCAACCTGTAATGGGGCAGGATCTAAAAGGTAAAACGCTGGGTATACTCGGACTTGGCAGACTGGGCAGTCAATTAGCAGGTTTCGCCTCTGCCATGGGCATGCGTGTTATTGCCTGGAGTGAAAACCTGCAACCGCAAACCTGTGAAGAACAGGGAGTCGAGTACGTTAACCGCCAGCAACTTTTCCAGCAGTCAGATTTTGTTTCTATCCATCTGCGCCATTCAGACAGAACACATAATATGGTGACGGCGACAGACCTTGAACACCTGGGTGCCAACGGTTACATAATTAATACGTCCAGAGCAGAGATAATCAATCTGTCAGAGCTGAAAACAGCGCTGGATGAAAATATTATTGCAGGTGCAGCCAGCGATGTATTCCCTGTTGAACCTTTAGACAACAGCCACTGGATGGTCAATCATCCGAAAATGCTCGCCACACCGCATATCGGCTATTGTACCGAAGAGACATTCCAAATTTTCTATTCGCAAATGTACGATGCGTTCAAAGCATATTATGAAGGCAACCCGATAAGGGTTTTAACAGCAGGGTAGAATTTCAAATACACGAATTTTATACTCGAATGCACTTTAGCTGATGCTGTCACTTCACAGCTTTCCCATTGGTGCCTTTATTCTTTTTAAAGGCACCATTGACGGTTACAGTTAAACGGCTTTTGACTACCTGCCAAGCGTAATAACAGGGGTTGAAGAAGGATTATACAAATCACACCCTTCTACCTCTATGCTGATCCCACCCGACTGTGCGCCAACAGTACCGATATCCGATGTTAACACCGCACATCCGGCACTGGTGTATAGCGCATAACTGCACCTGGACTCCTGGTAGTGTTTTTTCAGAATGACGGGCAGAACCGTGCTTTTTTCCAGCGCACTGATAAATATGCGGTCAAACTGATTTTCGTAGTACACAGTCAAATCAACGATATCGCGACTATTCACCGACACAGAGATACTGTCATCACTATGAGACACGACGCTGACATTCGGGTGTTCAGAAAGATCCAGGCTGGCATGTGCGGTCAGATCGAGTTCATCGAAACCACTGTTCACATCGAATACAATCCCATGCACGTTTAAGTGTGCAGTTTCTCCGACGTTAGTACACAGGTGGCTGTCAGCATCGACAAACACAGACAGGTCAGAGTCCGGCAGATCACTGAAATCCAGTGAGGTACTGGAACTGACCGATGCGACTGGCTCCTGCCCGCCTTCGGTTTCAATACTTTCATCACTACTCGAGTTAGCGGTTGTCGTCGGCGCTGCTGTACTTTGTTCTTCCGGTTGGCTCTCAGTGTCAGATGCCGCATTTTGAGGGACCACAACGCTATTGCCGGCGGTAGCACCGGATGTTGAGGCAGTATCAGCTTCTGGATTATCGGAACCAGTTGACGAGGAGTCGCAAGCCACCAACAAAACCACCGGCAAAATAAGACTTAACTTTCCATTGATTTCTAATCCCATTACACTCTCCCGTGCGATTCGTATCCTGAGTAAATCCAGGCGTCAATCTCTTCAGGACGAACGTTTTAACGCCTGCCTGTTAAAGACATTCCATTGCATTAAAGAAATTCGCGTAGAGTCCTGACGCCACGATTGCATAATCTATCGCCTTCGACGGCTAAACGTAATTGAACATTAAGCCTAGAAAAGGTTTCACACCTGCATACTCCTTAAGTACTACCTTCTTATCAATCTGAACTCTGCGATGTGTCTTTCTGTGCACACCAGGCCATTACGTTTGATCACACTACTTCAACATAAAACTCTACCATCTACAGCTAACAACTATCACAAAAACTTCGAACACCAGCATTACTGCAGGAACCAGGCAATATCTTCTTGTCTGACTTAGAGCTATCCACATGAACAATCGGAAGAATAAGAAATATTATTCAATAAAAAAGCCGCAAAGTATTCTCAAGAGAAAAATCATTCAAGGCTTACAGCTGAACGTAAACAGAATAACCACATATTATTAATTACATTCAAATGATAAATAAAGACATTGATTAGGGCTAGTCTATGTCATCTCTGACAAAGCCACCGCATAGTCAGGTAATAATACTTTTGGGTGATTGACTCAAATGCGACATCCATTTCTAATGATTTTACAATTCGCTATTGTGACGTGATTCAATTTTTTTAACGCAGTAACTTGATTTTAAGGGTTGTAAGTAATACCAAAAGGAATAGTCAGATGAATCAGAAATTGCCTGTTCAACAGGGTGGCGACAATCTTGTTGTAAATCGATTCCCCAAAGATAACTCCACGGAATCAGATATTGCCGTTGTAGATTCACGTTGCTGCATTAGAGACGCGATCGCCGAATCTCTGCGTGAAAAGAGCAAACGGCGAATCTATACCGCAGACAATCCCGACGCATTGCTGGATTCTGCATTTTGTAACACCACACCAGCGCAACAAACCATATTATTTTGTGACGGATCGCTGCCCCCTGAAAGAGTAGAGCAGGACTTACACACACTGCGAAAAAACAACAAAAACGCGAAAATAGCGCTACTCACTGATCACGAAAATACAGATTCACATTCGCGGTTGCTTGACGGGGTTATCCCCAGCCAATACGAGACCAGCCAGCTATTAGCGTGCTTAAAAGTCATTGAAACGGGCATAAAATACTCCCCCGCACTGTCAACTGATAATGGTCTGGACAGCAATCAGAACATTACCCCAAAATTTGACGAAAACGCCATCGCCTTGCTCACTCCCCGTCAACGTCAGGTAATGCAGTTTATATCTGAAGGCAGGTCAAACAAATACATTGCTGCTGAACTCTCTGTTAGCGAAAGTACGATAAAGGTCCATGTTCACGAAGCAATGAAAAGACTGGGAGCCACCAGCAGAACACATGCGTCCTATATTCTGAATAATAGTGAATAGCTCATTAATATCAGTACTTGAATATCTATACTTGAGACCATTGTCTCTGCGCCAACAGCATGGGAGCGTGCCCCTGATATAAAGCCGAATCGAGAATCAGATCTTGAGAAATTCTGATTTTTTTAATACGTCTGAAAGACGCATTATTCTATGGATATTATTTTGTCACCAACAATCTTAAACACACGAGCATCTTCTACCGAATCAGATAACACAAATT
>JAHDHK010000201.1 GCA_020631335.1 Chromatiales bacterium | reverse complement strand
CCACTGCACATGGCATGTGCAAACTGTCTGCGCGAACAAAGCTACGGCTAACCGCCAGTGCAACGTTGATATCCATGAGGTTATAGCTCGAGGTCTATAGGTTCGGGGTCATTGGTGTGAATCGACTGGTGCTGCACGAATTGAACATTACTTCCGGAGGTACATAATCATGGAATTTGACAGGCAGCGGCGTGTCATTCTGCAGGCGCTCGGGTGCTCGGTCGGCTCAGCAATGCTGGCCGGTATAGCAAGGGGAACTGAGGGGGCACAGCCTCGAGAGATTGCCCTGGGTGAACAGACACTTTACGTGCTTTCCGACGGCAATCTCAGTCTGCCGATCAGTCGCTTGTTTGAATCAGAAGCGCAGTCAACCGAGGCAATGCAGCTCTTTAAACAATCGGGATTATCAACTGAGGTGTTTCTGCCGCCTTTGAATATTACGCTGCTTAAGTCCGACAACAGGCTGGTGCTGTTTGATGTCGGGTCCGGTGGCCAGTTTATGGACACAGCCGGTATGCTGCCCGGTGCGTTTGACACAGTCGGCATTGATCCGATTGATGTGACCGATGTGGTTTTTACTCACGCACACCCGGATCATTGCTGGGGTTTGCTTGATGACTTCGACGACTTACTCTGCCCCGATGCAACCTACCATATGCATGGTGTGGAGTATGACCACTGGCTGTCAGAAGACACCCTTAACAATGCTGATGAGGGATCACTTGGCATGGTTGCAGGTGCGCGCAACCGATTGCCATTGATAGAAGAGCAACTTAACCGCTTTAACTGGGGCGATGAAATTCTACCCGGTATTGAAGCGATCGACAGCAAGGGGCATACCCCCGGCCATAGTGCATTTGCAATCCATAGCGCTGGTGAGTCGGTTATGGTGCTGGGCGATGCACTGATTCATCCGGTACTGTCCTTTCAAAGGCCACAGTGGCCATGGGCTACCGATCATCACCCGGATGCAGCCATTGCCACACGCAAGCGGTTGCTCGACCGGCTATCAGCTGACCGGATGAAAATGATCGGTTACCACCTACCTGCATCTGGTTATGGCACCGTAGAGCAGAAAAATGGCGAGTACCGATATGTGGCGGTGTAACAATATCCGCAAGGCTGAAAGCGCCGGGCAAAATTGCGGCAAAGCCGGATTGCGCCGGTCGGTGCAGTGCCTCTTAATAACTGCTGCAGTAGGTGTATTGTCGGGTGCGCTGTGGGCGCAGGAAGCAACGCTTGATAATGGTGAAGCGTTTATTGAACGTATTAGTGCCAATATACATAACCTCAACACTGAACAGCTCCAGGCACTTGCACAGGCACATCCAAACCTTGAGTTGATTGACGTTCGCACCGAACGTGAAATTGCACTGACCGGCGGCATGATACGTCTGGGCAGAAGAACTCATCACATTAATCGAGGCTGGATAGAATTTCGTGTGGGCGATCAAATTCCAGATCTCGATACCCATGTGGTTTTGTATTGCGGAACCAACCGTCGTAGTCCATTGGCGGCAGCGACGTTGCAACAAATGGGTTATAAAAATGTGTATAACTATGCCGATGGTTTTCCTGTCTGGCAGCAGCAGGGGTTTGCAGTGCAGCCGAGTGATGAATATGTCGGTTCAATGCTATATCGCAAACCGGTGAAGGTGCAGGAAGGAGTGTGGTCTGCCATCGGTGCTACCGCGCCACCCACTTATGAGAACTCCGGCCACAACAACAATCTTTCTTTTTTAATCGGAACCGAGGCGGTAATGGTAGTAAACGCATCCGATAACTATCTGCTGGCCGAGTCCTTACATAAAGAGATCAAAGCACTCACTGAACTACCGGTGAAGTACGTGGTGCTTGAAAACGGGCAGGGTCATGCCATGCTCGGTATGAACTACTGGCAACAGCAAGGTGCTCAAATCATCGCTCATGCCGACACGGCAGAGGTGATTGAATCGCATGGTGAGCAGATCATAGAACGCATGCGTTTTCGCAATCGCGATAAATCCATGGGTACTGAACTCTCCATGCCCGACATTACTTTTGACACTGAAAAAACGGTAGATCTGGGTGATATGAAAGTTCAGGTACTCTATCTCGGGCCTTCACACAGCCCGGGAGATACTCAAGTCTGGTTGCCCGATAGAAAACTGATGATCGCCGGTGACCTGGCTTTTCATGAGCGTCTGCTGCCGGTGTTTGATACAGCGACACCGCCGGATGGATAGACACCTGGGAGGCCTTTAAAGCATTGGCACCGGAGGTTGTTGTGCCGGGTCACGGACACCCGACCACTATAGATGTCGTTGAAAAATGGACCATTGGTTATCTGGAATTCATGCGTGGTGAGATCACCGCTATTCTCGACAATGGCGGCTCGTTAATCGATGCGTATAACATTGATCAGTCGGCCTACTCTCATCTGGATACTTTCGATGAGCTGGCGGGTTTGAATGCCGATCGCATTTATCGGGCAATGGAATTCGAATAAAGCCGAAGCATGCGCGTATTCGCCACATTTGCCGGGCAGGTAAATGGCTTTGTGTCGTTTTGTTTTGCCGATTATTTGCAGTTGTTATGCTTTTTCCACATATTCGGATCGTGGCCTTGCGGTACTGTCGCGCACGGGTCATCGGTATACCCCCGAAGCGCGTTATAACTTGCTATTTGTTGCGCGGTAAGAATAGCCGGCGTTTCCAGGTGTGCCGACAAATGTACATAACGCAGTGATGCCCGGGTTCTACCTATACTGAGTACCTGATGCTCAATGGCTTCGGCATTGGGGCGGGGTTGTTGAAACAGTGTATCGAGTTTGCGCTCCTGCGCTATCAGTGTCTGCCCGAGCCGGATCGCCTTGCTATTCATTCTTTTGAATATCTGTTCGATAGCACGTTGTTGCTCATTGCTTAGCGCGAGTTCGTCTTTCGACTCTAACAGGTGTAGTGGCCCGGGCAGGCCGTTAAGCTCTGCGGACTTAGCTAGCCCCCATCCCGAGCCCTGTTCAAGTGCCTGAATGTCTTCTGCCGAAAGGCTTTTGACTGACCTGGTCTGCTGACCTGCATATTCAGCACCATGAGATTTACCGTGTGAATGCGTTTGTGCATTCAGCGGTAGAGACAAGACGCCCAGTATCATTGCGGATACGGTTATTCCTTTTGATATAAAGTATTTCAATTCAAATGCTCCTAAACTGTCACACACGAATATAGCGACATTATATCGTATAGCCGTGTCTGCAATGCAAACACAGTGTACGCAGGAGTTTTTCTGTGGTGAGGTTTTACTTCATACGCCAACAGAAGCACCTGTTGTTGACGGGTTGCCGGTTATATAGCGTTCAGCCCGGGTAGGTTTCTCACTTTCACGGCTGCGTATTAAATAGTTAGCGCGGTTAAAGCGTCAGCACTAAAAAATTCAGGTTGATTAACATGTTTAAAAACGGCACTGATAACAGACGCGCTTTTCTGAAAAAGTCATTGGCAATCGGAGGCGCCGCCGGGACCACAATGCTGGCTTCCGGTGCAGGTGCTGATACGCCGGACCCGCTAATTACTGAAATTCAGGACTGGAACCGATATCTCGGTGAGGGCGTCGACTCGCGACCCTACGGTATGCCGTCCCCGTTTGAAGGTGATGTGGTTCGGCGCGATGTTGCGTGGTTGACTGCAGATGCCAAAGCCTCTGTTAACTTTACCCCTTTGCATAAACTCGAAGGCATCATCACTCCCAACGGGCTGTGTTTTGAACGGCATCACGGAGGCATTGCACAAATCTCCCCCGAGGATCATCGGATAATGATCAATGGTCTGGTCGATAACCCGCTGGTTTTTACCATGGAAGATCTAAAACGTTTTCCAAGGCACAGTGAATTCTATTTCCTTGAGTGCGCAGCAAACACAGGTATGGAGTGGCGGGGTGCTCAGCTGAATGGCTGCCAGTTTACGCATGGTATGGTGCATAACGTGATGTACACCGGAGTAAAACTGAAAGACCTGCTGGCAGAAGCCGGCGTGAAGCCTTCCGGTAAGTGGGTGTTGCCCGAAGGTGCCGATGCCTCACATATGACACGCTCCATACCCATGGAGAAAGCACTGGAAGATTGCATGGTCGCTTTTGCGATGAACGGTGAGGCATTGAGGGCAGAGCAGGGTTACCCGGTTCGACTGGTGGTGCCGGGCTGGGAGGGAAACATGTGGGTCAAGTGGTTGCGTCGTCTGGAAGTGGGTGATCAGCCATGGCATCACCGCGAAGAAACATCAAAGTACACTGACCTGCTCGGTGATGGTCGCTCACGCCGGTTTACCTGGACTATGGATGTGAAATCGGTGATTACCAGCCCAAGTCCGCAGGCACCGATCAATCATGGTCGTGGTCGCACCGTGATCACCGGTCTTGCCTGGAGCGGCTTCGGGAAAATTGATCGGGTTGATGTTTCCATTGATGGCGGGCGTAACTGGCACACTGCGCGTCTCGATGGTCCGAGCCTGAGTAAATCCCTGCATCGTTTCTACCATGAGTTTGACTGGGATGGCAGTGAACTGTTTCTGCAGAGTCGTGCCATTGACGAGCAGCGGCATGTGCAAAAAACCAAAAACGCACTGCGTAAGATCCGTGGTGAAAACTCGATCTATCACAACAATGCCATTCAAACCTGGCATGTAAAGCCGGACGGACTGGTAGAAAACGTGGAGATCTCTTAAGTGAGTGATAACAAACTGGTTGTGGGCGTATTCGCAATAGTGCTGTGTATCAGTCACAACGCATTCGCCGATGCCGAAAAAGGCAGAGCCGTCTTTGCACAGTGTGCCGGTTGTCATATGGTGGGTGAGGGTGCACAGGCACGCTTCGGTCCTGCGCTGAATAATATGGTAGGCCAGCCTGCAGCAGGTGTTGCCGGATACGACTACTCGCAGGCTTTCAAACAGCTATCGAAGGACGGGCTGGTTTGGAGCGACGCTGAACTGGATGCATTTTTAAAAGCACCGATGCAATACGCGTCGGGTACCAAGATGGCCTATCCCGGTTTGTCTGCCGAAGAAGACAGAAAAAACGTCATTGCATACCTGGCCACCTTTACTGCAACTGATCAACCCGCTGAACAAGTCGTCGACCGGAAAGAAACCGAAAATACAATTGAGCAGTCGAATCAGTCACGTCCGCTTGCACGTGATGCAATACTGCCTGAACACGGTGTGTTGCATCTGGGAAGAATCGCGCTTCCCGAAGAGATAGCTGCGTGGGATATCGATGTTCGTCCGGATGGCATGGGACTACCCGAAGGGTCTGGGTCTGTGGAGACAGGGGGTGAACTCTATGATGCTCAATGTGCCGTATGTCACGGGGTGTTTGGTGAAGGCGAGGGCCGATGGCCGATTCTTGCCGGCGGTCACGATACCCTCGAAGACGAACGTCCGGAAAAAACAATCGGTTCGTACTGGCCCTATCTGTCGACGGTGTACGACTACGTTCACCGTGCAATGCCGTTTGGCAATGCGCGCTCATTGTCACACGATGACGTCTATGCCATTACTGCGTATCTTTTGTATCTGAATGACATTGTCGATGAAGACTTTCAGTTATCCAGGAGTAACTTTTTGTCCGTCAGGCTTCCGAATGAAGATAATTTCTATTTCGATGATCGCGAAAACGAAGAAAACTATGTACTCAGTGCTGAGCCCTGTATGACCGACTGCATCGAAGGTCAAGCCAGAGTAACCCGCAGAGCACGTGTACTGGATGTCACACCTGATGGCGATTGATGAGGGGGTAGTCACCAGTACACCTGATCGGATGGGTAAGCAGTATTATGGTCCGTTGGCCGGTTATGCCACCCGGCCGGCCGCTCAGTGTCATTCTCAACGCACCACCGTTTCAGACGATGGCCTGTCGGTCAGTATTGCAGAGGAATTGCCTTGAACATCGCAACGCTCAGGCGAGTAACATTGAATGTTGTCCGGTTAAGTACTGTGGCAATAGTACTTGGCCTGTTTCTGCCTGCCGTGAGCTATGCGCAATCAACAGCAGAAGCCAAAGAGACGACATCTTCGCAGGATGAAACATCTGATACCTCCATCATGCAAATGATGGCACCTGCACTGGTGCCGGCTGAACCCAACACCATGATGCGCCCGATCAGTCCGAAGGCCAAAATGAATGCGGCACAGTCATTTATGTCGGTGAATCCTCTCAGTCTGCGGGATATGATCAACATGATGACCTATAAGCGCAAGGTCGATGAAGGGCTGACGGTTGACGAAGTGGTTGAGTCGATGAATCTTCGCGCAAACCTGCTTAACTTCAGACTGGTCGGTCACAACTCACCCTGGAAAATCATGGAGTCGGTGTCCGGTGAACCAATGCCGAAGGTGGAAATACTCAGCTACTGTGATGTGATGACGATGCGTGAGATTCTTGATTACAGTCCGGAGTTTGTTGCCTTTCTGCCGTGTAGAATTGCCGTCATCGAAGATGCTTCCGCCGACCTCTGGATTGTCACACTCGACTGGGATGTCAGATGGCTGGATACCAGCCCTAATCCAAACAAAATGTCTGACGATTTGCGCCGCAAGGCCATTCATATCCGCGAAACCATACACAGCATCATGGAAGCAGGTGCAGCTGGTGACTTATAGCAAATCTAAGATTAACTTTACGGAGGCACCATGATTCAATTGCATAAGGTAAGCAGGCGGGTGGCGGTGTTGAGCATGGGGCTGTTGGTTCAGGTGGCCGTAGCTGATGAGAATAAAAGCTACGATAACCTGTCCGATCCCGAATTTGTGTCTCAGCTTGAGTCCAGTATTGATCCTGAAATCGCCAGGCAATGGGCGGCTCTGGCGGCCAACCCCGAAGTGATGCAGGCCATCACCAGGGCGCTCAATCCGGAGCTGATGCAGCAGTTTATGTCGACGATGACTGACCCGCAGTTCACGCAAAGCATGCTGAACTTTGGTAAGCCTGAAGTCGTTGAAGAGTGGACCACCGTGATGACTTCCCCCGCAATGTTTCGGGCGTTTTCCAATGCGGCCAATCCGCAATTGATGCAGTCATGGATGAACGCGATGACTCATCCGGACTTCATAGCCGCCATGACGTCAAACCTCGATCCCGGGTACATGGAGCGTTGGATGAAGTTAATGTCCAACCCCGAAATGACCCAAATGATGACCGGTGTCCCCGCTCAGCTTGATGCCATGGTCAAGTTGATGGATCCGCAGCTGGTGAATCAGTGGATGCAAACCATGGCAGATCCGGACATGGTGAAGTCGATGATGTCAGTCGCCGACCCGCAAGTGATTAACCAGTGGGTATCTGCAATGGCAAATCCGGAGTTCGCACAGCAGATGATGAAAATAGTCAGTCCCGATATCCTGTCAGCATGGATGCAGAGTATGACTAATCCGGAATTCACTCAGTCTATGCTAGCCATGATGAATCCGCAGGTGATTGAAAGCTGGATGAACGTGATGGCCAATCCGCAGACGGTAGAGTCAATGATGAAGGCAATGAATCCCGAAATGATGGTCGGCTGGATGAAAACCATGAGTGACCCGGAAATAATAGATGCCATGGTTGGCATGGCCGACCCGGCCATGTTTTCAGGTCTAATGACAACCATGACCAAACCCGAGGTAATGGAATCCATGATGGAATCCATGAACCCTCAGTTCATGATGGAAATGATGCGTCTAATGCCTGCGATGATGGAAGCCTTCAGCGAAAGCCAGCAACGATAACAGGCAGCAATAGCCGGGCAATAGTCAGGTAAGGCTGCAAGCCGGCAGGTGCTGTTGCCTCACAACTTATCCAGCATTTCACCCAGCAAAAACCAGAAATGCTCATCACCCGGGTAACCTGCCAGTCGGTCTACCTCTTTACTGCCGTCGACCAGGATAAAAGTCGGTGTCACAAATGCCGGTTTAATATTTTTATACTGCTCGGGCATCGGCATGGAGATATCCAGCAGTTTCAGCGGTGCTCGCTGTCCTTCTTCTGTTTTCGGGTAGGCAATGCCGATTTCGGCATGGAAACGGCGACAATACGGGCAATCATCCGACTCTATCATCAGCAATTCTGCAGAAAACCCGATGGACGGGAGCAGGAAACAAAAAACTGCAGTACGCAATAGTCGACTGAAAAATATAGATGCTCGCATGTTTGAAGTATCGCACGTGCCGGGTTGTCTTTATAGACCGTGAATCACGCTTTAGTTCATCTCAATCCATGTTCTTTAGTGTCAGCGCCGGCTAAAACCGGTTATCAATTAAGCAGTCTGGTAGATGCTTTCCCAATATGAATTGATAATCAATCGATGCGTTAACCTGCGTTAATCCTTGCTGACAGCAGCACCTGCTGCGCGTTGGCAATCCTTATGACGTCCAGTCGAATCCGTTATTAATGATTTGACTTGAGTTACCGGCAGCAAAAGTCGTTGCACCACAGCTCGTATTCCCTCTGGCATAATTGGCAACACTGTTTGTGAATTTGTACCGGCGTTCTGTACCGGGTGCGGCAGGTGTTCCGGGTTTCGAAAATACCTATCCGTTTTTCCCGGCTCGGCGCTCGTCCACCCGACGATTATGGTAGCGTTGGAAAGATTCATCTCCTTCGTAGCCCTTGTCATATATCCAGGTAAAAAGATCGAGGAAGGTGCCTTTACCGAAGGCGCCCGGCATTTGTCCGATGGCAGCATCGGCAACTGATTTGTCAGAGGTCACCGTCTCCGGCAGGAATACCCAGGTAGGCGTAAACATCACCCCCCATTTTTCTGCAGCCAGTTTTTCGGTCAGTACTTCACCATCCAGATCAGTCACCTCCTCGGCACCCCACAGGTTGTACTGAACCACGACAAAGTGCTCGGTAACATAGTCAACAATATCCGGGTCGGACAACACCGTTTCATGCGTTTCGGCACAGTAGTGGCAGCCAGCCTGTTCAAACACCAGCACCAGTCGTTTGCCGTCTTCTGCTGCCTCGCGAATGTCCTCTTCGATATCTTTAAAGGTAATCGCAAACCAGTCCTGCCTGTGCAGACCGTCTTCACCCACTTCGGCGCTGGCCTGCCCAAAGGACAGAAGCAACATGCACAGTGTGACGGCAATGGATGACAATCGTTGCTGGCCGGTACGAATATTCATAGTGTGTCCCTGATGATCGATGCGCTTTTTTAAAGATGAAATGAATGGTCAGTTCAGTCGAAAATGTTCACATCAGCGCCAGACTCCTGAATGTGTTCAGCTCTTGCGGAGAGGTAGCGTTGAAAATTCGGCTGCTCCTGCCAGGCATCAGAGGCAACGTAATCCATCAGTGACTGTGTGTGAAAGCGTTTGAACCAGGACTCTGATCTGATCACCTCTTTTTTAGATTGACCGTCGCTCGCATAAAAGATAAGCGTTGGTGCATAAGCGACATTCAGCGCTTTTGACAGTTCGCGTTCGGTGGTTTCCCGCCCTGATAAGTCGGTCACTGTTTTGTTGCCCCACATATCAATGCGTACCACATTGTATTCAGCCATCAGTGCTTTGCTGTCTTCGAGGCTGAGTACCTGCTGATCAAGTGCTTCGCAGTTGCTGCAGTCGGATTGTTCGAAAAGCAACAGCAGTGGTTTGTTGTCTGCGGCAAGTTCGCCGAGCATGGTCGCATCGCCGCTGATGTAGTCGCGTGCAGCAAGGTCTGCCTGTGATTCACTTTCAGGTTCCTGATAGCGACTGGCCATAAATTCACTGAATTTTTGCTGCTGCTCTTTCTTGTTAATGACATATTCAAGCGCCAGTCGAAATTTATCCGGCGGGTAGTAGCCATTGATACGCAGTGCATGCTGCCCCTGTTCGTCGAAAAACAGCACGGTCGGCGTGAACTGTACTTTCAGTTGTTCAGCAAAGCGCTTCTCGGTAAACATCTGCCCTTCCACACTGGTGACTTCACGGTCACCCCACATGTTTATTTCGATGACATCGAAATGGCTGCGGATGGTGTCTTCAATATCTTTCTGTGCAAGATTGCGTTCGACAAAAATATTGCAGTAAGGGCAGCCATCCTGATGAAATACCAGCATCAGCCGTTTGCCGGCTTCCCGTGCTTCGAGAATGTCTTCCTCAAGCTCCATAAAACTGGTTTTGAACCAGTCGGGATATTCGGTTTGTATCGCTCCCTGAAATTCGCCTCGCGGCTGGTTGTCGCTCGCGTGTACGGTGGAAGCAAGTGCGCATAGCATCGCAAAAATCACAAACGGCCAATAGATTGTTCTGCTTGAAATACCGGGCATGAGTTGTCTCCGACTGGATTAATGACAGCAGGGTTCGCGTTCTCGGCAATTGATAAGACTACTACCGACAGTGGTTGGAACGCAAAAAGTCCCTGTCGTTCGCCATGTCAGGTCCATTGTTAAATGGTCTGATGGCTGCCGTCACGCTGGCATAAAAGAAAGTATACCCTCTGCGTTGCGGGCACGGTGTGCTCCCGGCTGATCTTATGCATAAAGGAATATTGTTCAGATTGTGCTCGATTGAGAACATGACGAGTTAAAGATAAAACTCGGCGCCTGTTGCCTCACCGATATCACCCTGACCGGCAAACCCGGTCGGCAATCCCGACCCCTGAAACTCTGGTCGGAAATACCACGGAGATAATATGCTTACCAACAACCCGTTTGCCGACCTGACAGCGTTTATATCGCCGGGTGTGA
>JAHDHK010000200.1 GCA_020631335.1 Chromatiales bacterium | reverse complement strand
GCTTGCCTTCTAATTCCGACTGGTTGAGTTGCACTTACGAGTTGAATTCGCCTAGGACATAAAACGCCTCGTATCGGGAAAACCACCCCTGCTTACGATTTTGGAATTCAGTGATCCTGCTCAGAACCAGACTGACAGCCACTACTGTTCAGTGCTATCTATTCCAAAGATTCTTCATCGCGACGTAGTGTTTGCTATCTATTCGCGGTTTTTACCCCTTCTAACGATGCCTGGCTGTATCCGGGCTGCTTCGTTTAATCAGCCAGCATTCCTTTTTAAGTGCCTGCGCTTTTTTACTGTGGAACTTTTTGTACCGTTCAATTCTCATCGAGAGATCAGTTTCAAACACCGGCCGGTGAAGCTCCAGGTTTGTCGAGATCGGCTGCCCAGGCGTCATAGCCATAGAGCCAGCTGGTATCGTGGTCGCCGCCCTGCATCCAGGTGTTTGCGCTGGAGATAGCCTGAATAGCAGAGGTACGTGGCTTTCGGTGTGCCTCGTAGCGCTTGAAAGCGCCGGCAATATCATCGCCATCAGTGGCCTCAAGGCACCGTGCAAGGATCGCCGCATCCTCGATCGACGTCGCCGCGCCCTGCGCCATGTAAGGAGTCATCGGGTGACAGGCGTCACCGAGCAGCGCCACGCGGTCTGCGCTCCAGTGCGCAAGCGGTTCACGCTCGAGGATCGCCCACTTGTGGCAGTTCGGTGCTGCACCCAGCACTTGACGAACATCTTCATGAAAGCCCTCGTAGGCGGCGCACAGTTCGTCGACATCACCAGTCGCAGACCAGGATTCAGGTGTCAGCCAGTCCGCGCTCTCCGGCACACTGGTAACAAAATACAGTTCGCTGCGATCCGGCTTGACGTAATAAATGACGATGTGGCGGTCTTCGCCCCACCACTTGGTGCGAGACGGGCCGATATCATAGCCACCCATGAGTGTGCTATCGAACACCCCACGATAGGCAATTCGCCCCTTGTGCAATGGCCGATCGGGCCCGACGATGATATCCCTGACGAGAGAATGTACGCCATCTGCACCGACCACAGCATCGGCACTTACATGAGTTCCATCGGCAAAGGAAAGTTCAACACCTTCTGACTTTGGCTCGAGGCCAACCAGTTTCTTGTCCAGATGTATCACTTCATCAGGCAACACCGATAGCAGCGCCGCATGCAGATCACCGCGATGCATACACAGATATGGTGCGCCAAACAGTTCAGCCGGCATCGGCAGTTCACGTTTCACTTCCCCGGTATCCCAGATGCGATTGAGATGCGAAAAAGGTGCAAATGAAGATTCAGCCAGGCGCTGTTCAATTCCGATTGCGCGCAGCACTTTCATCGAATTCGGCATCATCTGGATGCCGGCACCGATGCGCCCGAACCGATGTGCCTGTTCGTAGACCTGAACATCAAAGCCGGCGCGACGCAGCGTAGCCGCAGCGGTTAGCCCACCCATGCCAGCGCCGACAATAGCGATTTTTCTACGTGCTCTGCTGCCTGTCATCTCACCCCCGATTCCCCGTGCCTCTTGATCTGCTGAAGCGCACCAGTGATGCATTTGTACACCAGTGAACGAGTCCGATGCTACACGATCACAACCTGGCGGAACATAGCGACCTTGCAGGACAGGCACACCGCAGGGACTTTTTGGTACGTGTCCGATTTAATTGTTATTTAATTTTCCTGCCGGTTTTAATTGTCGTTGTTGCGCATGTTAGCTCGTCTTTTAACGAAGCTCTAGAGACCTTTATTTATCTAATAACCCGGCTGATCGCTTTATTGCTTGTTACTGCTGCACAGAGAAGTATCTACCCTCCCGGGTTTCCGGTCATTTAAACATTTCAAACTGTAAGTACTTTTACCACTACAGGAATATGCCCACTGCAGCTATCGTAGCTCGACACGAAATGCATTGGGTACCGCTGTCATGAATCTAAATCCTATTACTCCCAGAGGCAGAAACCTGCCCTCTTTGGCGGACGAGCCTGATACAAATTCGGAAAGCTACAAACCATCCGACGTACCTGTTCTACCGGCACCCACTAACTCAGCCGCTTTCAATGCGGGCGCAGGCTCTACCCGGTTTAGATCATTCGCCGAAAACGACATGGCTGACCTAAGGAGACGTCAGGCAGCAGCCCGGCAAGCGGCAGACATACCGACTTTACCGGGCGCTGCTGTGAGCTCGCCAGCGCCATCAGCCATTCCAACCTTGCCGGCCGCGGATAACATTCCATCGGCAATTCCTACCCTGCCAGCAGAAAGCACCATCCCTTCACCTGCTCTAAACCTGCCGACTGCAGAGAACACTTCATCCGCTGTTCCTACTCTGCCGGCTGCGGAGAACACTTCATCAGCTGTTCCTACTCTGCCGGCTGCGGAGAACACTCCATCAACTGTGCCTACCCTGCAGGGCGCTACGGACAGCCTTACCCCATTGCCGACGCAAAAGAATCCCAGTCGAATCTCCATTGTTGATGGCAACGTGAACGTAGGTGAAGGTGATGGGAACGCACAGATCCGTGTTGAGCGTAGTGGAGGCTCCGAAGGTCGAGTGTCTGTTGACTACCAGACGTTCTCGAACACTGCGCAAGACAATGCCGACTTTACCCCGACTACCGGCACAGTCACGTTCGAGGATGGTGAAACCCGAAAGACAATTGAAGTGCCCATTGTTGATGATTCTGACGCAGAAGGTTCCGAGACTTTCAACCTGACGATTGACAGCGCAAGAGCGGATACAGACTCTGATACTGAGGTCAGTCTGGGGGCTCCGCGAACAGCCACCGTTTCAATTGCAGACAACGACTCGGCACCTCCCGAACCCACAACTGCTCCTACTGCTCCTACAAAAGTTGCTGATTCAGGTGCCGAACCTAAAGCTGTTACCGTTGTCGACGGTTTGACGAAGCCGACGTCGATTGACTTCAGTCCGGATGGTCGCAATATGTATGTGGCGGAACAAGGCGGCGTCATCAAGGTGGTTAGAGACGGGGTTCAGCAATCTGCACCTGCGCTGGATATCCGTGATCGCGTCAATGGCACGCGCGACCGTGGTCTTTTGGACGTCGCCGTACATCCGGACATCGAAAACCACCCATACATTTATGCGATCTACACCTATGATCCGCCACAGGTCAATGACAATCCGGATGATCCACTGGCCGGGCCGGACAAGAACGGAAATCGTGCGGGGCGAATCTCCCGGTTCACACTGGATGCCGCCAGCAACTACACTACGGCTGACCCAGACAGTGAAGTCGTCCTTGCTGGAAAAAACAGTACCTGGGAAAACTTCAACGCCTTCGCAAACAGCACTAACAACTTTGACGAGCCACCCGCCGGTGTTAATCCCGATGGTAGCTACGTGCAGGACTTTATCGCAACCGATAGTGAGTCACATACGGTCGGCTCCGTCGAGTTTGGTCCCGACGGCAACCTCTATGCGTCGATTGGTGATGGGACATCCTATAACCGTGTTGACCCCCGCTCGGTAAGAACAGTCGATAACAACAGCCTGTCGGGAAAGATTCTTCGTTTAGATCCGATCTCGGGTGAAGGGCTTAGCGACAACCCGTTTTACACCGGTGACCCGAACGACAATGCGTCGAAGGTATACCAGTCAGGTCTTCGCAATCCGTTCCGCATCTCCGTTGCCGAAAGCGGCAAAGTCTACATCGGCGATGTTGGCTGGTCTTCCTACGAAGAAATTAACGCAGGGGAGCCGGGAGCAAACTTTGGCTGGCCATTCTTTGAAGGTGGAAAGGGACAAAACTCCCGTACGTCGCAATATGAAAACTTACCTGAAGCGGCAGAGTTCTACGCCAACACTAAAGTCACACCAGGCATCTACTCGGCAAGCCACGAACAGGACGGAGCAAACGCAATTGTTCTTGGCGACATCTACACCGGTGACAAGTTGCCAGCTAAGTACAAGGGGGATTTGTTCTTTAGCGATCTACAAACCGGCGTAGTGAATAATGCCAATCTTGATGCCAACGGCAATATTGAAAGCATTGAGCAGTTTGCCACCGGCGCACAATATGTAGTGCAAACCGTTCAAAGCCCGGACGGTGACCTTTACTACGTCAACGTTGTCGAAGGCGAGGTCGGCAGATGGGAAGTGACTGAACCTTCGTAAGAAGCATTACCACTTACTGGACAGCCAAAAGATACTAAAAATAGTGCGATCAAATACATCGTCGCTGCGGCATTGCAGTACTAATGTCGTGCGCAAAAACAAGGTCTCACCGTATCTGATTATTCACTCATAGCTGTGTTGAGTAACATAAATACTGACGAGCAAATCTGCCAGAGGCAGCACAACGCTGGTTTTCCTGACCGAAAGCACACACGAGCATGGACTGCAGAAGCAAAATTCCGAGCGCACCACATGACAGACCGCCCCCGGAGTCAGGCGATGGCTATCTGCCTCATACACTTTAAACAATCACTTCGATTTAAAAGGCTTTAAAATAAGTAGTGCCAGCCCCGCAGAAACAATACCGATACCAATCCATTCGATCGTCAGCAAATACTCGGAGAGCACAGGTACCGCCAGCAAAGCTGCACCCGCCGGAACCGCAGCCACCAATCCGGCAGTAGGTGTCGGCCCCAGGTTATTCGCAGAGATAGCGAACAAAATCACGGCGATGAAACCAGGCCCAAGCCCCTGAAAAAGTGCCTGAAACAGTATGGTCGCTGTATCAGCACTACCCAACTGAGACGGAAAAAACAAATACCAGAGTGGTAGATAGATGACCGCATTGGGCAGCGTTACCAGAACCAACGCTTCGCGCGGTGCAACATTCCAGTGCTTAACCCCGACAATATAGAGTGACAGCACCGCAGATGCTGCGAGAAACAGCATTATTCCCGTGAAGCTACTCGAACCGCTCTCTTCTATACCGGGCATACTGACAAATAAGGAACCCACCACAATAATTACAATCGGTATGAATTGATGCCTGTCAGGCGCGGCCCTGCTGACTATCAACCCGATTACAATAGTAAATACAGGCAGTGACCCATTGGCAAACACCCCGCCGTATGCAGCTGACGAGTTAGCTAGCCCGAGGTACATCAGGGTCGTGTACAACGCCCCCGCGCCACAGACCGCCATAACCACTTTCGCGCTCAGGGGTAAATGGCTCGGCCACCAGGATCTTGCGAACGGAATGACTACCACACTGGCCACCACAAAACGCAGCATGGTGATATCAAATGCGGTCAGCCCCGAGAGCACTCCCGCACGTGAGAACACCATGAAACCGGACCAGATGCCGAATACCGCGAGCGCACTGAGAATACCGATAACATGTTTAGAAACTGGGGATTGGCGCAAGGCAACCTCGAGTGTGACACTTCAAAAATTATTCGATGCTTATGCCCATCGGACAGGCAAGCTTTAAAAACGCCGCAACGACCATGGAGAATAAAAAAGGAAGTGAACAATACCAGAACACGCTGGCAGGGGGACGAAACGCGACATGCAAATTTCAGGCTGATTTGGGGTAAGGCCAGCACTACAACAGCCGGCTGCAGCAGCAACTTGCTTTGCCTACCAGCACCACCAATTAGCGGGCCACGCCTTCGCCCTCTGACATCATGATGGCTGCAGCAACAACAGCCGCACCGACTGAGCCATTAGTGCTGTTCCCGAACCACGCTTCATTGATTGGGGGACAGCCACATCAAGACTCAATTGCCGACTGTCGCCAGTCAGTTATTTGGTTAAGGCAGCGGCCAACGGGCAGCCCTGCGGCCTATCGGCTCCATTGCGGTAATCATTCAATAACTGCTTTGACCGCCTGGCCAATAGTTTCCGGACCTCGCGACGCTGACCTTTGACACGTGGAATAACCATGTCGTCATAGGCAGTCGTCTGATGCCGCATCCAAGCTATTGTCGCCGCCTCTGCACGTTGCTCAATAGAGATTCGCTTAGTGCGTGCAACCGTCCCACTGCCAACCGGTGTAGCATGGGCGGCAATTCTTTTTGCCATATTTGCGGCAAGTGCTGCGTAGGCGGGTGCGAAGGATAAGTATTCGCGTACTGAGCTTTCAAAATCTGCTGCGTAGGCGACCTGCTCTTTTTCCCGTCGCTTTCGACCTGCATCGAGCTTCTTTTGATAAGACGGATCAAGTCGTTCCCGTTCAAGCTCAGCGCGAAGTGCTGCAATTCTGTCAGCCGGGGCCCAAATGCCCTTCGAAAACAGCCGCCGGCCTTTTTTCTCTTTCATAGTCCAGCATGGCCCGTCTTTTTTGATCCGTCGGCTTAGCGCTGCATCGCCGGGCTCAAGCAGCACCCAGGAATCAGGGACTTTTATCGATTCGCCATTAGCATTGACAACGTATCCCGGTTTAGAAGAGGGGCTAACCTCCAATGTCTCAGTACTCATCTATCTGATCACTATATGTTTTGTAAATCACAACCAACGCAGCAGCGTGTTTGTACCGAATCATTCTGTACAAGTCAAAAGTAAAAAGAGAGAAGTCCGCTACGATGTGTAAGCACTGGCTACAACTGACGAGATGCGCGCCAACTCAATCACTGTATTGAGTAGCGTCGCTCTACCCCCGCCCGTAAAACTACAGGCCACTACTCCACCCTATGCGTTTGCTGATGACGAAGCGCCTGGCTGAATTTTTACCTTTAGCGCCGGCCTGGAGCGCGAACCAGCGTACAGCTGTTCTGAAAATGACAGCCCTGAACCTGGAATTGATTTTGAAGCTACCTACACGACTGATGCGGGTAACGAGTATTTCATGGGGCCGGGAGAAATTGGTACTTGAAGGCACCTGCACGGTGACTGGGGCCTATTGGCCAGATTAGCTGGTAGCGAATTGCGACTAGTTCTATACAACAGTCGGGATGACTCAGTCCGGCACAGTACGCCCGGAGTGTTTATTGACTACCGTTAGCAGAACGCATATCAAAATAAACCCGCTGCACGCGATTACCGATTATCCGGTATGCCTCGGAATTAAAATGATCACCTCCGGGGTGTCTGGTCGGCAGATCCGTAGCCTCGCTGTAATCAGTATAGGGATCACCATCTATACGTAACTCGTGGAAGATCCGGTTGACGTCAAACCCTACTGTTTCATTAGCGATAAAGTAATTACCTTCGCCGTACCAGGCCTCTGTGCGCCATCCACTGATCAGCGCTGCCAACTCTCTCCGATAGAAATCATCGGCGTTGGCATCAGATTCTCCCTGCATCCACCATATTAGGTCGACGTTCGATTTTGATGGCAGATCATTTAACGCACTTTCGACTCGCTGCTTTATATTGTTGTACGGCTCTTCACCATAGCGCCAATAGCGAATAGACTGACTGGGCGTTGATGTTGGTATAAATGCCACTACTCTGGAAGGATCTGCATCGACAATTGCCCTTGCAATCTGATAGCCCGGCGGGTTGTTGGAGTTTACCGGATCCCACAAGCGTGCAGGATAACGATCATTCTCCCAAATCTGGTTCAGCGGATTAGCAACTTTCCAACCGTTGTATTGTGTCCAGACAAGAATTCGGCGATCGATGCGATCCTGCTGCGGATAGTTGGCAGGCTCAAACCGCGTACCGTCGGCTAAAGCATTCGATTGCCCGGCAGTAAGAATAACGTCCGTGACAAGGTGCAGATTGCCTGGAAATGCATCAGTATCGATACCATACGACGACTCCTGAGGATCAACTGCCCCGGGCGTAGCCGAAGGATCCGATGACGTGTCACCTGAACAGCCCATAGACAACGTCACCACTGCCAGGACTACCAGCATTATTTGTATATATCCTGGCAACAACTTACTTCCGTTAAAATATCGAATGGTACGGGAAATTCATGGCAACTGCTGGCTGAACTTTTGTTTTGAATACGAGAACCCGATATCACCCAATTCGAATTCACGCTACGCAGCATCACAAGACGCATACGACTTGTTTGACCAGCAAACCCGTCGCCCAACTAGTCATAGTAACAACGGCTACAAGTATATTCCAGCACGCAGCATTTCAGCGAAGCAAGAAAACTCACAATACTAAAACGCTTTTAACGACAGTATTACTACTCACAGACAACACGGCTGAGATGTTTTCACACCGAGCAAATCGAAATAAACAATTCAGACGCGATCCAGCAAGACTTGCTCTTATTGCTCAGGCAACCTGAAAACAATCAGAGCCACAATGGCTGTGCCACCGGAAACCTCACATCGCACCAACATAAGACTCAGAATTCAATGCTGGAAAAACAAGTCCAGTGTGCTGAACGGGAATTTTCAAAAGATTTCCTACCTGAGTCCCTATTCCCATTTTTCTGCACTTATCGTCAACCCATGCCTCGTGGTCTGGTATTAATCTGAACAATTATATCGAACTCTACAACTGGAACGAGGGAGCCAATCGAACTGACAAGGGGCAATCCCTGAAAATACACACTTTATTCTCCAACGGCTGGATATTCCTCCTACACAAAAGATTGACTTAACCACAGAGTTTGTAAGTCACTTGATAGGGATCGCAAGAACAGTTGAGTCTGGCAAGCAGTGGCGTGCCGAATTCGAGCGTACCCTTTCTACTAATCGTAGAAACCGTACACTTCCCTACGGTTAAAAAGGTCAGGGCCTTCTCACTCAACAAACACATCATATTTCCGGCACCGGCAGTGATACCCCGCCCCACCGTCCCGGAGTTTGCTATTTCATCAGGAAATAGACTGCCAATCCGTATATGCCCGAGCTATAAGTTCCAAATATGCTCTGTAGCCATGAATACACAATTCACGAACAGGTGAATCGTGAGATTTAACCGCTACTCACTTTGACTGGTCGGATAGGTTTTTTATCATTACAAAAGAAGACGTTGATATCTAAGCTGAGTATGACTGAATATTTTATATTCAACGCAGCACACAAATCGGTGATTGTTCTCTTGCTTCTACATTGGAAAAGATGTGTGATCCGGTAGCGGAATTTCTTCCAGCTGAAAACTGTGTAAGTAGAAATACTTACAAAGCCATCCAAGTTCAAGAGTATCCTAATAATGAGAGTAGGCGGAAGCGGTAATGTTGCAAGAACACAAGCGCCACGAACCGATAGCAGTGAGTCCGGTGAGGGAGGAACTCAAACCACTGTAAACAATGAAGCTCAACAACTTCGCAACCCGACTGACGGTAACGATTTATTGAATCAGGACCTACGACGTTTAAGCATGCGCAGGAGTAGTGGTGGGGAGGTCAGTGCTGGCAGCGAAGCGGAAATTGGAAGGGTCAGAACAGCATCAAATGCGACACAACTGCAGAAGGCGCTTAATGATTCGTCTCCTAATGACACTGTGATTCTTGATGCCAACATATCAACTAACAGACCAATAATTCACCGTGAGGGTGTGACACTCGACGGAGCAGGTCACACAATTACTTTCAATAATCCAGGAAAGTCAGACGCGGAACCGTTAGGCCATAATTTGCCGGCGCTTGTTGTGAGTGAACAAAACACCACAACTAAAAACCTTAAGATTGATGGATTAAACATCAATGGAAAATATACGCTTATACAGCTTCAAAACTCAGGTAGTCGTCGTGCCAATGGGGCTACGATTGATAACGTGACCCTCTCAAACGCGGCTGCCGGCATCAGGAATCGCGGAGTGTTGCCTCAAGACCTGACCATCACCGACAGCAAATTCAGGAATCTCAACAAAGGCATCGATCTTTCGAGAGATTCGTTGATTAGCGACAATGTATATACCCGGGCGGCTTCGAGAAAACAACCAGACAACAGTAAGATAGATATTCAGTATGGAGGATCCCTGAACATTTCAAACAATTCATTTTTCAATCAAGCTCAGCATCCACCAATGGTGATGGGAATCAATATTGATGCCGGCAATGACGGTAACAACCCGACGCGTGCTCCTGGATACGGGGCTGGTAGTGATCAACAACGCCAACAGTTCAACAATGATGTCACCCAATATTCAAATGCGGTTATTTCCGGTAACCACGGACTCACCGGATCCGACACCATAAAGGCCAGTCAGTTTGGAATCGCTCTAGCCCGGGTTGGTAACATACTAGTGACTAAAAACAAAGTGGAAACTGTTGGAACAGCTTCAGGCGCAGAAGACTTTTCAAGCGGTATCAATGTCGAAAATATGTCCCACAACATTGTAGTTGACGAGAACTTGATCCGGGTATCGCGTAAAGCCGTGGGAAGACAAAACAATCAGGGCATCAGTGTTTTATCCTTTCAAGATCACGGAAATTCAGCTCACAGACGCAATGCCAGCACGGTAATAACAATCAAAAACAATACAATAGAAGGGTTCGGCATGAGCGGTATACTGGGCGTCACGGTCAGGGATCTAATAGTCGGGGACAATGATTTTTCAAATTTTACTCATAAATCCGGCAATGGTCGTAATATGGTGAGTATTATAAGTTCAGACGACAACGGAAACAGAACAATCGAGGCCCACGAAAAAACGACGTACAGCGCTTTTGATGGAAGACTGGTTTCTGAAAATAAACTGTTTGACCGAGCCGACCCGATACCCTAAACCAGACATGAATCTGCCGGATTATGCATGGCCTACCTACCAAATGGTATGGGCCATTCAAAGCCAGGATTCGATCAAGCCCCCCCTGTGTCAGGATAGTTGTCGCCCTTTTTAAATCAAAGACAGAGGGGTGGT
>JAHDHK010000199.1 GCA_020631335.1 Chromatiales bacterium | reverse complement strand
TGAAGTGGTGATAGTCAATCCGGAAGTTAGCTCACCTGCACAGCAGTTTGAACAGAGACTACCCGAGTAAGGCAAGGCTTTGCTGGGCTACCGGTTAAACGGTTACCTGCTTCCCTGTGTTGACAGCAATGCATTACGCCCGGCGACGCGTTGTGAATCCTCATAACGTGGTGTAGCAAGCCGGTCAATAGTCCGCTAATGCTTTTCGTAGTGATGCATCTTGTGGTCGCCATCATCCTTCATGTCGGCAATGGCCTGATGTATATCAGTAAGCGCTGACTCCAGTTGCTGAGCCACCAGTTTCCGGTCACTGGTATACGACAGCTGTTCCAGTAGTGATTCCAGTTTTCCTTTGGTTCTCCAGGCAGCGTGTCTGGCCCACTCTGCGTACAGCAGTTCGGGCGGGTCGACCAGAGTCAGGTCTTTATGCCGGTGCTGGTCGTCAAGGGCGGTGTTGGTCGATACATAGCCGTTGACCATGCTGATTCGTTCTGCGGGGGTATGCAGTGGTGCACCGCGATGCACAACCATATTCCCGTGCAGCGCAATGGCGTAACCCGGGCCGTCGAAAGACGCTTGTACTACGCGCTCACGCGGAGGCTGCCTGCCGTGTTTTGCAAGCTCTGCCATTTCAGCTTTGGTGCCGAGAAAGTATTCGAACTCACCGCCATCCAGTGTTGCAGGGTCGGTTACCATCATCACGATGTCCAGTGGCAGGGTATCGTGGTGCCACTTGTCTACAGCGTCTTCCAGTTTGTCGGGCGAAAAGTTCATGTGCCCCAGGTGTAAAGGCATGGTGTGAGGCGCTACATCGGTCTGGTAAATCTCACACATCAGCTGAGTCAGTGACGGGTCGATGCACAGGTCACGCAGGAAACGCGAGCGGTAGCATCCGCCGCGCACCATGTTGTCAATCCGCTCGCAGCTTATCGCGTGTTGTCTCAGTCGGCGCGCCGTGTTCAACAGTATTTCCGCACCCTTGGGAGATAAGACTCTGAATGGGGATGAGGCCGCTACCGGTGTGGCTTTCGTGCTGATTTCCTGCTCGTCGTAACCCAGCTCTGACAAATAGCAGAGGGAGGCGGGGGCCTCCAGTGCAAGGTGTTCTTTCGGATTAAACGCAGGTTCGTTGTCCAGCCACTGGTACTCATCAGGTATGTTATCGGGAAACGGGATAGCAGCGACGGTCATGACAGATCCGGAAAATGGGTGCGAACCTGGATAATATCGAAATTTATCGGCAAGTGGCTATACCGCTACATGTCGCTGCAGATCGAATGGTAAACTATCGGCCTGAAACTGGATTATGTGCATGTCAACTGTTGCCACTACGAAAAAGAAAAACGCCAAAAAAACGCAGTCCCGATTTGAGCGCCTGTGGCAGAAAGCAAATCGGCAGAAAAAAGAAAATGAGGTGCTGAAAACCTCACTTGACGAGTTGGTGCAGCGCTTTCAAAAAGAAGTCATACCTTACGAAAAAGCACTGGCAGAGTCTCGCAAACCGCTTGCTATCCGATTGCTGGGTCTGGGGCAGCGGAAGTCCATGACTCAGTGGGAGCGTCGGACACTGCACAGCTGGATCATGGAAATCTTCGAAGATTTAGGCGAGTTTGGTTTGATCGACGAAGATCTAATGAATCACATGGCTCGATATGACGCTTTTCGAATGGGAATCGAACTGGAAGACGGCGAAGCACCCTACGAAGAACTTGGCAATATCCTGCGTCAGCAGCAAGAGGAAGAGCGTGTCTTGCGTGAAGAAGCGTCCCGGCGGTATCAGGAACAGACCCAAAAGGAACGCGATGACATGCTGAAGCGCGGACAGGCGGATATTGATCGAAAGCTCGATAAGGCACTTGGCCCGCGTCCGGATATGACACAAAGCAAGACCGGCGATTTATGGGAAGATGATCTCAGCGAAGCAGTATCGAAAGAGCAGGTTGAATACGATAAAAAGCGTGAGCAGTTGCGTGCTGAAATGATGAATGAGTTACAAGAGGACATTTCGCTCGTTTTTGACAACGATGAAGACGAAGATCTGGAGGATTTACTGGATTTTGATCTTGATGAATTTTTAGATGAGCATGCCGAAAAGTTTTTTCATGAAAGAGCTCCCGGGTCTGATGCTGCAGCAAAAAAGGCAGAAGACCCGCTAAGCAGTGATACGTTTCAGCGGTTGTTCAGAGCAACGGCAGCGAAGCTGCACCCCGACCGTGAACAGGACCCGACCCTGAGAGATAAAAAGCAGAACCTGATGGCAGGTTTACTCAAAGCGAGGAAGCGAGGCGATATCATCACGATTATCGATCTCTACAAAACGTGGGTGGATGATACAAGCACATTGAGTAAGTCTGACGAAAAGGCGCTGCACAGCGCACTCGAACAATGGGTTTATACACTCGAGGCTGAAGCCGATGAAATCATCACTGAAAGCCCCATGCACAATCATGTGTTTCATGAATACTATAGCCGTTCAAAACGTACGGTAGATCGGGCCCTGAAAGAACGCGTTGCCACTCTGGACCGTGCGGTCGAAAGCAGTCAGATGTTGAGCGTTTCCATCACCTCTTTAAAATCATTAAAGCCCTGGCTTGAAGATCGTTTTGAACGCGAACGCTGGTCGTTGGGTTATTTTTAGCTGGCGGGCAACAAAAAACTCATTACAGCAGATCACCATCACTTCGTTGCGGGTCCACATCGAGTCGACGGGTTGCTCTGCTGCCGGGCACAAGTATTTCTTCTGCTCTGAAATAGGCGCGCATCTCTTCTTTATTCAAACCGAGGTCCTTTCTGACGTCACCGATGGTGGTGTCGAATAACGGCGGTTGTTCGAAGGGGGTGAGATGAAGGTCTTTATTTCTCAGTGCGTCTTCTGCGAAGCCGATTCCGAGCTTATAAGATGCGATATGGTCTTCCTCAAAGCGCCAGGCTTCCGGGTATTCGGTGGTTGAAATCTGAATGAACCTGGCGACCACTTCTTTTGTGATATCACTGGCCGCTCCCATCGTCACGCCGATAATAAACGCTTCATCCTGTACATGAAGTCCGCGACCAAGCAGCGCGTGCAGGCAGTCGTGGCGATCAAGCGATATTGAGCCCGGCAGACAATCCGGGCTTTCCGGGTTTTCGTATTTACGGACTATTTCAGGAACATCGTCGGGGTCGGAGCGCGGCATGGTTGCCAGTACTTCCTTAATGGTCAGGTGGTCGGTATCCAGCCCGGGTGACCATTCATTCCACTTGAGTAGTTTGCGTCCCATCGTGTGTTATTCCTCAAAGCGATCAATAGGCTGAAATTTTGTTTGTTCAGCGGCCGCTGCAGCCAGTGCACCGGCCAGTCCATCCACTCCTTGAACGCTGACATAGTTGGTAAACCCGGGTACGTTCAACGCATGGCCCTCACCGATTCCGATGCCGATGGTAGCGAGTTCTATCGGGGTTTCAGACAATATCTGTGAGACAGCGGTCTTTAGCTTGTTAGCGTCTGATGCGGCACCATCAGTGGTAACCAGAATTCTGAATACACCAAAGCCACGGCGTGCTTCAGCTTCATTCGCCAGTAGTGCTGCCGCATCGTCGAGTCGACTACCCAAAGGGGTATCGCCGTCTGCAATAATAGACGCCAGCTGGCCCGGTAGTCTTTTTGTGGCTTCCTCCGCGGTGACGACTTCGGTGACCAGTCCGCCGTTCAGTGCTATTACACCCACACGGCTTTGTGGATCAAACTGGGCCACTGCCTGTATCACAGCCGCTTTGGCATCATCGATCTGCAGTTTCATGGAGCCGCTGTCATCAAGTACAATGATGGTGGTGATCTGCCATGGATCGACCGTGGTTGTCGTCTCTGACGCTTCGGGTATATCGGAAGTCGATTGCGAGTTGTTTGGCCAGGCGGCAATGGCTGACCAGTCCGGGATTAAAGCACTGGTATCTATTTTCGGATTGTTTTTGCCACTGGTTGAATTCTGATTTACCGGTGTCGTTGTGGAGGGTGGCGGTCGATTAAGGATTGTTTGCGCCACAAGCCCCACAATGAGTATGGAAAAGAAAAGTATCATGCCTTTTTTCATGGTGGTTTACTCCTTCAGTCAAGCGGGGCGAAGGTGGTCGCCTCTGCCTGAGTGGTCAGAATACGAAAAACCACACGCATGTTCTGTCGCCATTCTTCGGCCGTTTTGGGTGGGTTAAAGGCGGGCTGATCTATACCGACTCCATCGAGAATAAACTGATCATTGTTGATCAGTAAGCTGGCATCAGTGGCATAACTGCTAAGGGCACCCAGTACAGATTGTGCGCGACTGAATGACAGGTTCTTGGCTGACGTGCGGATTGCCCTGAGTTCCTTTGCCGGTGCGCCGTCTTTTTCGCGTCGCAGGTAATGCAGCGGGTCGGCATGACCTTCAACAGTAATAATCGCACCGCTGTAGGTTGCGGCCAGTCGGACAATCTCGTCAAAGTCCTCTGAATATAATGCTGCCGGAAAATCTGTGGTGTCCGGTTCGAAGTAGACTTTGAAGTTTATTTTTGTATTGGCGTCGAGGCGCCCGGTACGACGCAGCCGGTTAACTGCAGCGGCTGCGGCTTCCGGGTCGAACGCCGCAATTGCGCGGTCGGATACGTCCTGCAATCCGACCGCCAGAGAGGCGTAGTCCCATTGCGCCTGAGCCAGCTCATACGGCCTTTCAATCATGCGTGCGCTGATCAGCGCGCCGGATACTTCTTCCATCAGCACTTCAAAGCGTCGCGGGTGACGTGTATCTGCAAAGTGGCTGGCGTTGCCCGACCAGCCGTCGGTAATGGCATCGCGCCACAGAAAAACACCTTCCTCTGCGGGTAGGCCGCCGAGCAGTTCGTCGGCAATAGTCTTTGCCAGCTTTTGTTGATCTGCCGAACCGTCCTCTGCCATGAAGCGTCGAACGTTTTCTTCAGCGGCAAACAGGGCCGCCACAACAGACTTTATGCGCTCAGGCTGTGCGTCGAATACATCGGCTCGTACCGATATGTAGTCGCCGATGACAGCACTTGCCTCTTGTGTCGAAAATATTATTTCCGCGCCTTTTATAGAACCTTCAGCGCCGGTGCCCACCGCACCGCCGCTGGTCAATGCGCGCGCGTCCGGCAGTATAACGGCGGCCGCATCTGCTTTGCCGCTGGCCATGATGGCACCGGGTGTGTTGTCTGAGTCTCCGGTTAACGCTGAAGCCCAGACAATCTCAACATCGCGCAACGATACACCGCTGTCAGCTAATACACGGCCCACAAATGCGATGTGCGGCCCGTACGCCTGAATGGCAATTTTTTTTCCAACCAGATCCTTAACGCTTTTTACGTCAGCACTGCCGACAATACCGTCACCGGCTGACCAGCTGTGTTTATAGATGACTACCTGTTCTGTTCGCGGGTCGGCTTCTGTTACCGGTGCGGCCGCGGTTAACATGCCAAGCGTACCGCGCAAGAAAGGGCTTTCACAGGTTAAGTATTGACTGAGCTGAGTGGTGAAGTCGTCCTGCACTGACAGGTTTAACGGTATGCCTTTTTGACTGAACAAGCCGTTAGCAGGTTTAAGAGTTCCACCGTTTGCATGGATAGTTACCGCATCAGCTCCCCAGGCAATGAGTGGCATGTTGACGGTGTTGTCGAGTGAGCAATCCCGAACACTGTCGGTGACGACTTCGGCCAGTGGTGCGCCGGTTTGTGCCAAGGCGGCGTGTGAGCTGAACGCTAGTGTGAATACGGCAGTGAGTAGTCTGATCATGATTTCTGTCCTTTCCCAAACAAGCTGTCGGCAACATCGGTTGCCACATCTATTTCTGTTAACTTCACCCGGGCAAGCCGGCTATGCACATCATTTGCTGCTGTTGACATATTCTGCAGACTGCCAATGATCTGAGTACGGGCTTTTGCTATTTCTTCTGGTTGTGCGCCTTTGTCGTTTTTAAAGTCCGTAAAGTTTTCTACTGCCTCAACAACCAGCCCGGCGCGAGAGATCACCGTAATGGCAGAGTTAGCATGCTGCGGATTTTTAAGAATTCTTTCAGCCAATGCGTCCAGATCATCTGCGGCTGCGTTTGTTGCCTCGGCGATATTCGCTTGCATGCTGGTTGATGCAGATCTTAACGAGCCAGCATAGCGACGTGCTTCTTCGGCGCGGGCAAGTACCCGTTCGGGATCAAATCCCCCCAGTCCGGTAGCTGATCGCAGCTCGGCTTCCAGTCTTTCAGCACTGGTGTAATAGAGTCGGTCGGGCAGTAACATGCCAATACCCAGGGCCAGTATTCCGGTAAGCAAGGCCGGTACAACGACAGACGACAGCGGGAAAAGGTCGGGCAACTCGGCATAGTTAAAGTACACAGCGCCTGCGATAAACGACACTACCCCCGCTATTAGAGGTCCGAGGAAGTTTTCCAGCCTCATTTCTTTACCAGTGGCGTAATGACCACACGCGCCATTGAACGTTGCAGCGCACTGTCTGACAACGCTGGATCGACGGGTAGCGGATCGGCGGAGCCGACACCTTCTACAGAAAGAATTCGATCAGCGGCAACACCTGCAGATTTCAGTTCAGTTGCGATCAGATCTGCACGCTGCTTTGAGAGTGCGACATTGGCGCCTGTGTCGCCGCGCTCACCGGTGTGCCCGATAATGTTGAATTGCAGCCGTTCTTCGGTGAGGTGGTCGTTTGCGAAGACCACCAGCTTTTCACGTTCGCCGGTAGACAGGGTGGTGCCACCACTGAAATTAACCACCAGCGGATCGGGTTTCTCAGTCGGTCCGATCAGGTCCAGGTAGATAGAAAAAGCGACAGCGGCGGCAGTCAGAGCAGCGCCAATCAAATATCTTGATTTGAAATGCATCTATATAACCTGTGGATTTAATACAAAATTTCAATATTTATTGAGGCCGGAGTACTTGAAAACTGCATTGGTACAACTTTTGGCTGATTATTGAGTCCCGGCGTTGCAGCGAGGGCATCGCAGTCGCGGTATCAAAAGCACAGTTGTCCCCCGGTGGTTAAATTATATACCACCGGTGTGGTTTTTTTGATGAACAACTGGTTTACTGATTCACCTCTCTCTTACAGGTGGAATGTGATGGAAAAATCCCCCGATCAAGACATCCGCGAGTTCTTGTCGGCGCACGAGCTATGGTCCGTTAACGACGGCAAGCTACGCCGGGAATATAAATTTAAGAATTTTACGCAGGCGTTCGGGTTTATGACCATGGTTGCGATGGTGGCAGAGAAGACTAACCATCATCCGGAATGGTTTAATGTGTATAACAAAGTAGTGGTGGATTTAACCACTCACGAGGCAAATGGAATATCTGTGCGAGACTTTACTCTGGCGCAGACAATGGACAAACTGGCAAGTGAGTTGGCGGGGTAGCCGAATACGTGTGTCGTGAAAACATCACGCTGCTGAATACGTCTGGTGCTTATTCAATTTTCGTTTATTGATTAACGTTGATACCCAATGGTTTATTTCTCTCGCATACGTTGATATTAAAAATTTGCTATTGAAATGAAGTATAACTGATGAGAGTTCTGCTATTGGGTGGCACCGGTTCAATTGGTGGTGCAGTGCTTGAAAAGCTACAGCGCAATAATCACGAAGTAGTGGCACTTGCCCGCTCTGAACATTCGGCGTCCCGAATGACACAGATGGGCGCACGAACTGTCATGGGTGATATCAAACACCCGTCACAGTGGATTGCATTATGTGATGAGGTTGAAGCTGTCGTACATGCAGCAGCCAGCTGGGATTGCGACATGGGAGTAGCTGACAGACGAGTGGTTCAATCAGTGTTACCCCGATTGTCAAAAAGCAATCAATTAAAAACGTTTATATACACCGGTGGTTGCTGGCTTTACGGACAAACCGGGGACATTGTCGCCACCGAAACCAGTCCGGTGCAAGAACTGGAAAGTTTCTCCTGGACGCTGCCATCAATCAACGACGTGCTGTGTGCAGAAAATGTGCGAGGTATGGTTATCCATCCGGCGATGGTATATGAGCATGATGGTGGCGTGTTTGAGCACATCTATAAGGATGCCAGAGAGCTTGGGTACGTGCGCGTGGTGGAAAGTGAATCGGTCCGCTGGCCTCTGGTACATCGTATCGACCTGGCGGATCTTTATGTGTTGATGCTTAAACATGGCAGACAGGGCGATGTTTATAATGCTGCCGCCAACGAAGGTGTGCCTGTCGGTGTGCTGACTCGCGCCATTGCTGCGCAGTTCGGGATCACGCAACCACCTGTTGTAATGGATGTCATTGACGCCTGCCGTGAAATTGGTGATTACGCCGAGGGTTATGCGCTTGATCAGCAAATGAGTAGTGCAAAGGCAAAATCACAACTGGGCTGGCGCCCGCAATATGAAGACCCGCTCGCGGTGATTTCCGAATAATCGACGCTATCACGGGAGCGCCGATACCTGAATAAGCCTGCAACCCATCGAAGTGATGCAGTTAATCCGGAAGGGCTCTGTCCGGAAAAGTACTTTTTTATCTGGAAACCTGACTACTGCTCAGTAGCAGGTTTCCCGGGCAGCAAGTGGCCGAAGCGCTGCAGCGGTGATATGAAGGCCTGATACTTTTAAGCGTCTATGCTCAAATAAAGGGTATATCTGTCACCCGCACATGGTGACGAACCTCGTTTAGATGAATAAACAGTTCATCCTGTCGGGCAATGTCTGCCAGCCCGACGCCAATGGTTTTTTGCAATCGCTTTGAAAAGGCAAACTCATGGACAAAGCCAACCGGTTCATCATCGCAAAGAAGTGCTACCGGATGGCCCGGTGGCTCCGGATGATCGTCGATGAACACACCAACGCGTTTTCGTTTAATTCCCTGTTGTTGAGCTTTAACAAGAGCGGTGCGACCGATAAACTCATGGCCGTTTTCAATATCTACCAGTGATGTCAGACCCATCTCAAACGGATTGGCTCGATGAGTCTGCCAGCGCATGTCAGCCCCGTAGGAGAGCAGCCCGCTTTCCAGTCGTTCGGTATCGTTTGGAGCACCCGGACCGATGCCGAATTCACTTCCGGCGTCTTTCACGATGTTCCATAGTGTTGATCCGTACGTGCTATCCCGCAGGTAGAGTTCAAAGCCGCCTTGTTTTGACCAGCCGGACCTTGCCAGTACAAGTGGAATCCCCTTAAGTTCCGTTTCGATGAATCCAAAATATTTCATTGCACGGACAGGTTCACCGAACAATTTTGCCGTAACGTTTTCTGCTTTCGGTCCCTGAATGGCAAGCGGTGATACATCCGGTTCGGTGATGCGGACATGCCAGCCCTTTTCGTGAGCTATGGCCGCAGCCCACAGGTGAATGTCGCTGTCTGCAACAGAAAGCCAGTAGCAGTCTTCGGCGAGCTTTAACAGTACCGGGTCGTTAATCAGCCAGCCATCATAGTCACAAAGAGGAATGTATCTGCCTTGCCCGATCCTGGTGCTGGACAGGTTGCGAGGTGTCAGGTACTGCACCAGCTTGTCTGCATCAGCCCCCTGCAGTTGTACCTGTCTCTGTGCGGCGACATCCCACATGGCAACGCTGTTCAATAGTCTGTCGTATTCCGCATCAGGGTTACCGAAATGACCGGGTATCAGCATATGGTTGTAGACAGAAAAGCTGGCAACACCCTCTTTTATTGTAGCGTCGTAGAAGGCAGATTTTCGAAGGTTAGGGCCGATGCCTATGCGGTGGGTCATAAGGTTGAGTCTGTGCTGTAGATAAAAGTGAAGTACCAGGAGTGCGCTGAAGTCTGTTTAACGACTAAAAGCCTGTTCAAGATCTGCCAGTATATCGTCTGCTGCTTCCAGTCCGACGGACAAGCGAACAAGTCCATCGCTAATGCCGTGGTGTTCGCGTTCCTCAGGGGTATAAGTGGCATGCGTCATGGAAGCAGGGTGCTGTATCAGTGTCTCTGCATCGCCCAGTGACACTGCGCGTTGAATCATTTGCAATGCATTCATCAGTGCGCTGCCAGCCGCCATGCCTTTCCGCATTTCAAACGCAATCATGCCACCCGGCAGGTGCATTTGTTTTTGTGCAAGTTCGCGTTGTGGAAATTCGGCCAGACCCGGGTAGAACACTTCACTTACAGCGTCTTGAGAGGCAAGCCAGCCTGCTACCTGCTGTGCTGTTTTGCTATGGCGTTCCATGCGCAGGTTGAGAGTTTTGATGCCGCGTTGTATCAGCATGGCATTGAAGGGGGCCATCACAGCACCGGTAAGGTCTTTCATGCCGATAAGTCGAAGGTCGTCAATAACGGCTGCTTTGCCTGCGACAAGCCCGCCCACCAGATCACCGTGTCCGCCCAGATACTTGGTGGCGGAATGAATCACCAGATCAGCACCGAGTGACACAGGTTGGGTGAGGTAAGGTGTTGCGTAGGTGTTGTCTACGACTACCAGTGCGTTATGGGTGTGTGCAATGTCTGCGATAGCGCCGATATCTACCAGTCGCATATTCGGGTTTGCGGGTGTTTCAAAATACACCGCGCGTGTCTTACTGCTGATGATATCCCGCAGTTTGGCCGGGTTTGTCAGGTCTGCGTGTCGCACCTTTATGCCGAACCTGGCCAGCCCCTTATGAATAAACGCAAAGGTGCAACCGTAAAGCGTGCGATCAACAATCAATTCATCGCCGGGTGAAAGCAGGGTCCACAAGGTTGATGTAATCGCACCCATGCCAGACGCAAGCGCAAGACCCGCCTC
>JAHDHK010000198.1 GCA_020631335.1 Chromatiales bacterium | reverse complement strand
GATTTGGCGATGCGCTCGATTTCAAGATCGGTAGATAAAACATCAGCCAGGCCCGTCACAATCGGTTGCAGGTTCACTGGTTGTTACCCTCTGCATGACGCTCGAATGCTGAAATAATGCCTGCAACATTGCATCTGGCCGCTGACTGTAAATACTGCATGGCATTGAGTGAGGCGTCGTGTGCGGCCTGGCTTGACCCTGCGACGCAGTCTTCGACGACTCGACAGTAATAGTCGTGCTGGTGTGCGTCGACAAACGTGTAGTGCACGCAGACGTCTGTATGGCCGCCGATTAAGATCAGGGTTTGCGCTTTCAGGCCTTTAAGCAGTATTTCGAATTCTGTACCGAAGAAACTGGAGTATCGGCGCTTGCGGATAAAGTAATCATCGGCACGCATACCGACTGCGGCGCTGATTTCGGTACCCGGATCGCCCTCAAGCAGATGAACTCCCTCAGCACCGTCAAGCTCGCGGCCGAAATCTATTAAGTTGCGGCGATGCGCTTCCTGAAAGAAAACCACCGGAATATCGTTTTCTCTGGCCGCTTCTATGACCGCTGGTGCACGATCCATATAGGTTTGATAGTCTGACATAAACGGCATATCAGAGGAGGTGCCACCGGAGGGAGCACCGCCTTGTATATCGATAACCACGAGGACCGGGTTGCCTTCAATGAGTGCGGGTTTGTGTTGGGGCATGGGCGGCCTTAATGAGATTGTTCTATGGTGTTGATTAAATCTTCTACCTGCAGGCGATTTTGTAAGCGGTATTTTGATTTTTCTGCCGGTGCGGTGTCGAATAGTTTGCGCATGTTTGCCCTGCCGGTGTTGCGCGTTTGCCAGATCCAGGTGGTGAACTCCCAGTTGAATCTTTCGGGACAATTGTCCGGCAGATCTGGTCGCGATTTTCCATAGTGCTGCAGGGTGCGTTTGATCACGCGCCAGGCTCTGATGCCGAGCGGAAAGTCCAGCCAGATCAGCGTATCTGCACGCTCGAGCCTTTCTGCCCAGGTGCGCGAATGTCCGCCTTCGAATACCCATGTGTCGCGTTGGTGTACTTCTTTGCACAGGCGGCTTTTTTCTTCGGTGGGTCTTTCTGTCCACCCGGGTTGCCAGTGAATCAGATCGATGTGCACAACCGGAAGGCCGAGCTTTTCACCCAGTCTGCGTGCGAGGGTCGACTTACCTGACCCTGGCTGGCCGATAATCATGATGCGTTTTCTTTCCATGATGTGTAGTTTACTACCCTTTGACTATGCAGCGTTCCGGCAAGGCAGGCTCAGTTGGCTATTCATGTGAACAGTTGCCACTCTAATAGTTGTATCTTGCGTTACCTTACCCTGTGAATAAAGCGGGAAATTATGACAACTTTGTTGCTGATACACGGGCTTTTCGGGCACTTGAATTTTCCTGAGCTTCATCATGGTTTTTCTGCGGCTAAAACCGTTGCACCTGACCTGATCGGTTATGGTGATAATCGTGATGCAGATACCCGGGGTATTCGACTGGAAGATCAGGCGGATCACATCATCAACTACATAGAGGTACAGTGCCAGCACCCGGTGCACTTGCTGGGGCATTCAGTCGGTGGTGCTGTGGCTATGTTTGTCGCGCACAAGCGGCCGGAGCTATTGAGTAGTGTGATCTCTGTAGAAGGCAATTTTACGCTGGACGATGCTTTCTGGTCGCAAAAAATAGCCAATACTGCCGATGCGGAAGTGGATGATATTGTCAATGGTTATATGGATGATCCGGATCAATGGATTGCCGGTGCGGTGAACACGGTCAGCCCGCTGGCCTCGCGCTTAGCTGCGCAGTGGCTGCACAATCAGCCGGCGTCCACCATAAAAGCTCAGGCAAAGGCGGTGGTTCGGGCAACTGAAAAAGCGTCATACCTGAAGATGTGTCTGGGAGCTATGTCCGGCCTGCCGGTGGCTCTGCTTTCCGGTGCGCAATCGGCTGCCGGCTGGCATGTGCCGGAATGGGCAAACCAACTGTGCCGCTGCAGGCTCAACATGGCTGATACCGGCCATTTAATGATGGTTGAATCACCGCGTCAGTTTGCCGGTGAGGTGAATAGCGCAATAGACTTCATGATGGTCGGTAGCAGTTAGCGTGGTTGCGTTATGCTAATTCCAATAGGGTGCTGATTCTTCGTCGAACAATACCTCGCTCGGGTAGGGCAGCGCCAGTGGTGGCATGGTGGCTTTATCAAAGTACTGTGTAGTTAACGTTTCGACGTCTGCAATGACAGCGGTATCTTCAACAATACGACATTTATATAAAACAACGCTGTACTCGACCTGATGCCCGTTGGGATAAGTATGACGAAAATCTTCCCCGGAAAAGACGCCAAGCAGTTTAACCGGTTCAACCCGCAGGCCGGTTTCTTCTTCAGTTTCCCGCACAATTGCCTGTGCGCTGGTCTCCCCGGGTTCTATCATGCCTGCCGGCAGACTCCATTGCCGGTCTGATTTTTGTTGCAGCAGGATCCGGTTTTTTTCATTGGTAATCACTGCGGCGACTGAGGGTAACAGTAAAAGCGAATTGCCAATTTGTTTTCTCAGATCGTTTATATAGTCGGAAGTACTCATTTGGTATTGCCAGGCTAGTTGAATGGTGTGCCCTGATGGAATCTGAATTTCCATTGATTGCCGCTCTTTGTCCAAATGGAGGATCGTCGTCCGCGTTCGACAGTGCCGTTGTAGGTGACCTCACTGTCGTAGGTTATCTGTACTACATCGAATGTTAAGCATCTGACTTTCAGGTTATTCAGCGGTAACACTGCATTGATGTTTGTCGCAGTCTGTGAAAGGCAATCGGCCCTGCTGTATATCCGGCCGGATCTGCCGATTTCGATAAAATCGGCAGATAGCGTATTTTCCATAAACGCTGCATTAAAGCGGGTTTCGGTGATCCACAATGCTTCCTCCAGCTTTTGCAGTGTCAGGTGGTCTGCTTTCGATAATTCCATGGCGGGTTCTATTGCTCCGGCAAGCTTATTCCGGCCAGTACGTCAGGCAGAATTTAATGATGCGTTTTGTATAAAACGTGTCTCAGCATAGTCCGACATTGGCTTGTGCGATGCAAGGTGCTGTGGCACAGGCGCAGCGACGCTAACTGGTCAACTCAAGGATGCGGGTGGAAATTTATCTGCCTGGCACTTGAACATTAGCGTGCGCATTCGTAGTATCACTGCTAAGTGTCGTTAAAAGTGCCGACCTTCGCGAGAATGAGATGATGAATGAATATGTCTGAGAAACAACAGTTTTGAGTGACAGACTGCAAGATACCATCTGTGTGCTGTTGGCGGGTGGTCAGGGGTCGCGTTTGTACCCGCTTACCGCAGACCGTGCCAAACCCAGTGTGCCGTTCGGGGGAAAGTACCGGATAATAGATTTCACGTTAAGCAATTGCCTGCACTCGGGTATTCGCCGTGTGCTGGTACTGACGCAGTACAAAAGCCATTCTCTGCAGAAACACCTTCGGGACGCGTGGTCGATTTTCAGCCCTGAGCTGGGTGAATACATTACAGCCATACCGCCGCAAATGCGCACTGGTGATTCCTGGTACAAAGGCACCGCAGATGCAATTTATCAGAACCAGTTTCTCATTGAACGCAGTGCCGCAAAACGAATTCTGATTCTGTCGGGTGATCACATCTACCGTATGGACTATGCCGCGATGTTGCGACGGCACGAAGCGATGAATGCCGGTCTTACCGTTGCCTGTATGCGGGTGCCACTGACAGAGGCCACCGGCTTTGGTGTGGTATCAGTCGATGAACATGATCGGATATTTGAGTTTAATGAAAAGCCTGCCAGTCCGCGGGCGATGCCCGGCCACCCGGATGTGGCGCTGGCGTCGATGGGTATTTATGTATTCAACCGTGATGTGCTTGAAGAACAATTGTCACTGGATCACAGCGACAAAACATCATCACATGACTTCGGGCACGATATTATTCCAAAACTGATTCAATCGAATAACGTTTATTGTTATCAGTTCGGCAGTAATAAGGGGCGGGTATCTCCTGATCGTTACTGGAAAGACGTGGGCACTATAGACTCATAACTATGATGTCAATATGGATCTGCTTGCGGCTGAGCCTCCATTAAATCTGTATCAAAAGTCCTGGCCGATTCGAACCTATCAGGCACAGCATCCGCCTGCACGCATGGTACCCGGGCCATCGGGCGGCAATGGCAGCATACAGAATTCAATGATTGGCAGCGGTTCTGTGGTGACCGGTTCGAACGTAAAAAACTCAATATTGTCGGCGCGTGTACGTGTGGCAGATCGGGCGGAGATTACCTCAAGTATTTTGTTTGAAAGTGTCAAAGTGGGTGAGGGTGCGAAGCTTAATCGCTGCATTGTAGATAAACATGTTGAAATACCTGCCGGTTATGAAATCGGCTTCAACAAGGCAGAAGACGCAAAGAAATTTCGGATCTCTGCCAATGGGGTAATTGTTGTGCCTAAAACATTTACCCCCTGAGAAGCGATAGAAAAGCCTGATGACAGGCTATGTGTCACGGGCTGCCTGAATGAACACTTGGGAAAGCTGTTTGCGTTGTTCTGACTAACAGTGAGTTGGAATGGCATTGCTTTACGTTGGGCGGTAGTTGCCATTCAGGTTGAATCTGAGATCAGAAAGTCTGCTGCGCGTTCTCCGATCATTAATGATGCCGCATTCACATTGGCTGACAGAATCATCGGCATGATCGAGGCATCTGCCACGCGAAGCCCGCTGATACCGTGAACACGCAACTGCTGATCGACCACGGTGTCTTTGTGTGATGCCGGTCCCATCCGGCAGGTGCCAACCGGATGATAAGCCGTGTTTCCGGTGCGCATGGCATGTTCAAGCAGTGCTTCATCTGTTTGTGCGGCTTCGCCGGGCCAGATTTCCTGTGCGACATACTGTTTAAACGGCTCTGCGTTAACAATGCGCCGTGCCAGGCGAAGTGCTGCGGTGAGGACTTCACGATCTTCTGTTTCAGCCAGATAGTTACCCTGAATTTCCGGTGGATCGAAAGCATCACCGGACACCGCGTTTACATAGCCGGCGCTCAGTGGCCGGTGCTGCCAGCAGGCGATAGTCGCACCGGGAAAGTTATCCAGCCCGGACTGCACGCCCTGGGGGTAGCTGGCAGGCGTAAACGTGAGCTGGATATCTCCGTTGGTGAGATCTTGTTGCGACTTCCAAAAGCAGTAAACCAGTGTAGGGGTGAGTGCCAGCGCGCCGGTGCGCGACATACCGTATTGAATAACTTCACGGGCGAGTGACAGCCCGCGAACACGTTCATTGATGGTGCTTGTCCCTTTGATTTTAAGTACGGAACGAACGGCATAGTGGTCTCGCAGATTTTTACCGACGCCCGGTAAGTCGTGAATGGCCGGTATGCCCCGTGACTGCAGATGTGCCTGTTCGCCTACACCGGACAGTTGCAGCAGATGCGGGGAGCCGATAGCCCCGGCGCAGAGCAACACCTCACGCGAGGCACTAATTGTTTTTTCGATGGAATCTCTGTTGCCTGTTTTGTAGGCGACACCGGTTGCTTTGTTGTCGGTGATTAGAATTTTCTGAACATGTGCATTGGTAATGACATGGGTGTTGCCGCGTTTCATTGCCGGGTATAAAAATACTCTGGCCGGGCTGACTCTTTTCCCGCGATGCACGCTTCGTTGTGCGTAGGCGATACCATCCTGATGCCGGCCGTTATAGTCGGCGTTACGCGGGATGCCAACCGCTTCTGCGGCATCCATAAATGCATCACACAGCGGGTCGTGCCGGTCTATATCGGTAATTGTAAAAGGGCCGTCCCTGCCGTGATAACCCTCATCACCTGCCCCGAGTTTGGTTTCGCTTTTAATAAACCAGGGCAGTACATCGGCGTAACTCCAGCCTGGATTCCCCATGGCTTCCCATCCGTCAAAGTCCGCCGCCTGGCCCCGGTTGTAAATGTGCCCGTTGATAGAGCCTGACCCACCGAGTGTTTTACCACGGGCGTGATTGATGCTCCGGCCATTTAAGCCTGGGCTGCCGATACCCGGATACATCCAGTTTATTTTCGGGTTGCGTAGCGTATACAGCACACCGGCAGGGATATGAATGAAAGGATTGCGATCTCGCGGGCCGGCCTCGAGCACGCAAACCCGATAACCGGCCTCTGACAGGCGACCGGCGACCACGCAGCCGGCTGTACCGGCACCAATCACGATGTAGTCGTAAGTTTTGTCATTCATCGCTGATGTGTATACCTGTTTGTGTACATGACGGGACTGGCTGTGACTGGATGGTTATGATCAATGATGGGCTATATGCCGGTCAGGTCTGCTTGTCGTAACGCTTTTGTAGAAACAGACTTGCGAAGTAAAAGGCTGCGTACGATACGCCGAATATCATGAGTAGCCAATGATGTTCAGCGATGGAGTCGAGCACTGACTCAAAGCGTGCGAGTACTGCCACCAATATGATGATAAACAGGTATTCTGAATAGGGAACTCTGCCGGTATGTCGTTTTCCGTTATACGGAACCCATAGCCAGCCGATTCTGACCGCAAGCCACGCGATATAGCCGATAAGCGGAAGCCTGTTGACTGTACCGATGATATCTCTGAATAGTTTATCGGCTTTGTGTCTTTCCAGTGTGACTTCTGTGATTTTTGCGTCTTTGGATTGCACCATCAGCTTGCCATGGCGATAAGCGTAGTCATGAACAATAGAGCCGATCAGCACAACACCTAGCGGACGCAGAATACCGATGGTTAACAGGCTCACAAGCCACGGCACGGGAATCGACGCGCCATCGAAGATGTTATCGTGATTGTTTTCGTCTTTGGCCGGTATGATTATCCTGCCGTTCAGATCTGATTCATAACCGATATCTTCCAATTCGATTTCCCAGTCTTCTTTGAGGGTAAATCTTCGCCGACGCGTGGCGATAGACAGCCGCTGCCAGACATTGGAGTGTTTACCGGCGGAATAGGATTCGAGTTGAATAGACGGCATGCCGTCGAATTCGATATTAATAGAGCCTGCGTGTTTTTCGGTCATGTTTTTCGTCTGCCAGGCTGTTGAAAAACTATTGCGCTAGTTATTGCGCTAGTTATTGCGTTGGCTTTGAGGGCGTTAAACTCACCCTGGAACGCCAACCCGGTTAAAATGCTCATTGATATCCCGACTCTAAGTAATTTTACAGACTAACGAGTGACAGGTGATTACACCGACTGTGATCCTCCCCGGCAATTGCGGAAAAACTGATGCCATGGTGCCGCGATGGAATTCACGGGCAGCCACGGGTACCGTCAGGGGTATGATAACAACAAAAGCTGGCCGATAAGGCAGGCTATATGCTGCAATTGCCGTTGCTGCAATGAATTTTTCGCTGTTTTAAGCCGCAATATTAACTGCTCTACCGTAGTATCGATGAAAGTGCGGTGCGAAAAAAGCTTTCGACGGGGCAGTAAATCCGGGTGAAATAGGCGATAATCAGATCGCGTTTCGCGTTGAATCAGTGGTGCCGATGACCGGGGTTTAAACAGGTCATCGGCGCACGGTGTTTCCCGGTCCGGTGTTCAAAGAAGACGGTTGTTACCTATTTTCAACCGACCTTACCTTTCTGTTCACCTGAAATTCCTGAACTCAGCTGAAAACACTCACCAGTGGTGTTGATACCGACTGGTCGTCTCCCGTTTGCCGCAGGCATTGTGATGGTTATCAATAGATCGTATGCAAAGTTCTTCTAACGGGCCGGTTACCAGGCAATTTGATGAGCTGACTACAGGCACACTGCTGGTGCTGCTGACGGTTGTTATCTGGGGTATACAGTTTCCTGTTGCCAAACATACGTTTGAATCTGTCAACGCGTTTCACTCGTCGATTTTTCGATTTACCCTGCCGGCGATGATTCTGCTGGTTGTGTTGTTGATTCGGGAGGGCTGGGCTGCACTTAATACCGGTAAAGACACACTCAAGATTACCGGGCTCGGTGTGATTGGTATGTGCGGTGCGCCGACACTGATCTTCGGCGGGCTCATGTTTACCCGTCCCGAGATTGCGGCGATTATTGTGGCGACACAACCATTGCTCACCGTGCTGGTGCAACGACTCCTGGGGGGTGAAAAGCCGGGTCTTGTTTCCCTGGCCTGCATTGGTGTGGCATTTCTGGGTGTGATTACTGTGGTGACCCGCTGGCAAACAACGCTGGAATTAACTGCCAGTGAAATTGCGGCGGTTTTTATGGTGCTGGCAGGTGCCTTGTGTTTTGTGGTTTACACAATTGCAAGCGCCGGATTCCGGCACTGGTCGAGTCTTAAGCTGACTACGCTATCCATGATAGGTGGTGCTGCTGCAAACACGTTGGTGGTGGTTGTGTTGGTCAGCGCCGGCTTGCTAACACATCCGCCCTTTGACGACTGGCTACAGGTTAAATGGGAGCTAATGTTTCTCGCTATCGTCGGTGTGCTGGGAGCGATGTTTACCTGGAATATCGGGGCCAGACGAATCGGTGCATTAAATGCGATGCTGTTTATCAATCTGATTCCGGTGGTCACTTTTGTGATCCGGTATTGGCAGGGGTATCGATTTGTGACTGCAGAGCTGGTGGGGGCGGCCATGGTCATTACCGCGTTGTCGACACAAAACCTTTATATGCGTCTGCAAATGACTCGACGCTGATGTTTGCGGGTTTGAATCAGGTAAAAATGCGATGGTCGTGTTGAAAATAGCATTCACTCTTGTGAGTACCGTTTGATAATGCAGCTTTAAACTCACCAGGCGCGGCCGTCAGTGTTTGTGCAGATGGGTAATGCATTGTTGCTGTTTGAGCTGTTTCGTTAGCTTGGACTAATTGTCGGGTTGGCCGGGTGTTGGTGTTTTTATTGGACAGAGTTTATAAGTCTTAGGTTTTATTGCGAAGCTGTGTGGTGGCTTGCAGTATTGCGGCGAGCATGTCGTCGCGCCTGGCGGACAGTTCCATGGCGGTATCGCTGCCGGATTCTGCTTCTACGCCTTTTACCAGTTGTTGTGCAATGTCGGCGTTGAGGTGCAGTTCACCCAGGTCATCCCACCAGCGATTAAAGCTATCGGTGTAGCGCTCACAAAATTCCTCGAGTCCGCCTTCTCCGGCACCGAGATGAAATAACATGGTCGGGCCCATGACCGCCCATCGTAAACCCGGGCCTGCCCACATCGCGGTATCAACATCTTCTACACTGGCCACACCTGTGTTGACCATATGAATTGCCTCACGCCACACCGCTGCCTGCAGACGATTAGCGACGTGCCCCGGTACTTCTTTGTTCACACGAATGGTGACTTTGCCAACTGCTTTATAAAATGCCTCTGCTTTTTCAACAACTCCTCCGGCTGTTTTATCGTTACCCATGACCTCTACCAGTGGAATCAGGTGCGGCGGGTTAAACGGATGGCCGAGAACAAGTCGGGATGGATCATTGAAGCCGGCCTGCATTTCCGACAGTGTGAGTCCGGAGGCGGAAGAGGCGATCACTGCATTGGGGTCGATAACATTTTCGATCTCTTTGTATAACGCGTGCTTGATGGCTATTTTTTCCGGCACGCTCTCTTGTATGAACGCAGCGCCCGCGGTGGCATCAGCCGCGCTGGTATGAAAGGTAATACTATCGGGGCTGCCATTGTTGGTTAGCTTCAGCTTTTCCAGTACCGGCCATGCCTTGGCAATGTATTCCCGTATGGTTGTTTCTGCATTGTGTTGCGGGTCGTACACCGCAACGCTTCGACCCGATGCCATAAAAAGGGAGGCCCAGCTTGCACCGATTACGCCGGCGCCTAATACCGCAGTGTGTTTGAAATCAGTCATTAGAACAGTCCGGGGTTAAGCGGGGAGGATGCGGTCATGCCGCCATCAATGGTAAATAGCTGGCCTGTGGCAAAGCCTGCCTCTTTTGAGGCCAGCCATACCGCCATTGCGGCGATGTCTTCGGGTTTGCCGAAGCGTCGCACCGGGTGGCGTGCAAGGGCATCCTGCATTGCGGACTCCGGTTTGGCGGCGGTGGCGAAGCCGGCTTCGAGCATACCGGTTTCTATCCAGCCCGGGCAGATGGCATTGCAGCGAATGGCCGGGCCGTGATCAACGGCTATCGAACGGGTTAAGCCATGGACAAACGCTTTGGAGGCGTTATACAGCGCCATGGACGGGTCGGCGACGTTACCCGAGATAGACCCGATGTTAATGATGGATGCACCATCGTTCATGCGTGGTATCAGTGCACGGCACATGTTGAATACACCGCGTGCATTGGCACCCATGACCTGCTCCCAGTCTTCGTCGGTGCTTTCGGTGACGGTTTTTTCTACCTGTACACCGGCGTTGTTGACGAGTATGTCGAGGTTGCTAACGCGGGCGGCAAATTCGTTGACAGCGTTCGGGTTGGCGACATCGAGTTGGTGGTATTCGCATTGTGCCGGCAGGTTTGCAGGTGATGCGCTGCGGCCACAGGTGATGACATCAGCGCCTTCACGAAGAAACGCTTCTACGATGCCCCGGCCAATGCCTTGGCTGCCGCCGGTGACGATGGCTTTCATGGTTTTAAGTTTCATGTGTTTGTTGTTATTGCGGGGTGCTTTTTGGTGTTGGATTGATCATATCAAGTGTTTGGATGTTGTTTTTGGTTGTTAGTGGGGTTTTTGTTGGGGGGGGGGTTGGGTGGTTTTTGGTGGGTGTTGGTGTTTGTGGATGCGCG
>JAHDHK010000197.1 GCA_020631335.1 Chromatiales bacterium | reverse complement strand
CCATATACACCGCGGCCTGCATGGTGTCGGTGATCTCGAGACAGAATGCGTGGACCGATGGCCACAGTGACTATTATGCGCAATTACAACCTTAGTCCGCAGGCAGGCACTGAACACGGCGCCTGCCTGCAGCTGGGCACACACACAACGCCGCCATAAGTCATCACGGGGTCACATAGGCCTGCCGAGGCCATACACTTTCCAGCGGTATCTTCAACAATACCGGCATCATTGCTTGAACCGATAAGCAGCAGGCCCTATTGTCCCTACACCAATGGGAGATAAACAATGACCACTGAAAAAGCGATACTGGCAGGCGGATGTTTCTGGGGCATGCAGGATCTGATTCGCAAACAACCGGGTGTTATATCTACCAGAGTCGGGTACACCGGCGGTGACGTCCCCAACGCAACATACCGAAATCATGGTACCCATGCTGAAGGTATCGAAATAGTCTTTGACCCGACAAAAACCAGCTTTCGCACAATGCTGGAATTCTTCTTTCAGATTCACGACCCCTCTACACATATGCGTCAGGGCAACGATGTCGGACCTTCCTACCGATCCGCCATCTACTTTCTTAACGACACCCAAAAAGCGATTGCACTGCAAACCATTGCCGATGTTGATGCCAGTGGATTATGGCCCGGCAAAGTCGTTACAGAAGTAGAACCTGCCGGAGACTTCTGGGAGGCAGAGCCGGAACATCAGGACTACCTCGAACGCTACCCGACTGGTTATACCTGCCACTTCCTGCGGCCCGACTGGGTTCTGAGCAAGCATAAACAAAGCGCCTGAGCCTGATTAAGCACTGCCACGGGCCTGCAGAACACTAAACTCCACCACCTGTTCCAGCCCACCGGACTCGTAATTACAAGGCGCAATGCCATGCGCTGCACTGGTCTGTCAGGTTGACCTGAAATAACAGATCAACCACACTGGCGGCTTGCCTATCACACGGAAGCCGCCATTGCTTTACGAATCTCCCAACACACTGCCTGAAGCCGTTAATCTGCTCGCCAAAGCAAAAGGTAACGCCTACGTCCTCGCCGGCGGGTCAGACCTGCTGGTCCGCATGAAGGGCGGCTATATCGAACCCGATTTGGTCGTTGATATCAAACGTATCAAATCAATGAGCACCATTAAAAAAACACCGGAAGGATTCGTAATTGGCGGGGCGGTCTCGTGCGCCAACATCGGTGAACATACCGCATTGCGCAAAGCCTGGCCCGGTGTAGTCGAAGCAGCCAACCTGATCGGCTCCGATCAAATACAAGGTCGCTGCACCATCGTCGGCAACCTGTGCAATGCTTCACCGGCGGCCGACAGTGTGCCCGCGTTAATTGCGGCAGGTGCCACGGCACTCATTGAAGGCCCGCGCGGTGAACGTGAAGTCGCAGTAGAAAAAATTGCCAAAGCGCCCGGTGTTACCACATTGAAAAAGGGCGAAATAGTCGCCGCCATCCAGCTGCCTGCTAAGCAGCGCCGCTCTGCAGATGCCTACCTGCGATTCACACCGCGTACCGAAATGGATATTGCTGTCGTCAGCGCAGCGGTGCATCTGACACTGGGCGCAAAGAGTGTCATCGAAGATGCCCGGGTATCTCTGGGTGCGGTCGCTGCCAAAGCGCTGCTGGTTAAACCGGCTGCGAAGGCAATCATCGGCACCACGCTGGATGACGAAGCGCTGCAAAAGCTATCTGCCGCCTGCGCAGCCGCCTGCAGCCCGATTAACGATAAACGAGGCACAGTAGCATTTCGAACCAAGGTCGCACAGGTCCTCGCCAGGCGTGCCGCCCTGCTTGCCTATGAAAGAGCCGGAGGCAAAAAATGAGCGTACTAGTCAACAGCACCATCAATGGTGACCCGATACAGTTCTCCTGCGAAGCCGATGAAACACTCATGGACGCATTGCGGGATCGCGTCGGTTTAAAGGGTGTAAAAGAAGGTTGCGGCACCGGTGACTGTGGTGCCTGCAGCATCAGACTTGACGGTGCACTGGTGTGCTCCTGTCTGGTATTAGGTGCAGAAGCACAGGGGCGTACAGTCGACACAGTCGAGGGCATGAGCGACGGTGCAAAGTTGCATGTTCTGCAGGAAAAATTCCTCGAACACGCTGCACTGCAATGCGGCATCTGCACCCCCGGCTTTCTGGTTGCGGCCCAGGCTCTACTGGAAAAGAACCCCACCCCGACGGAAGAAGAAATCCGCTACGGGCTGGCCGGCAATCTGTGCCGCTGCACCGGCTACGACAAAATCGTACGCGCCGTGCAGGATGCCGCCAAAACCATGAACCGCAAAGCTAAGAAAAAGGTCAGCAAGTCATGAACGCAGAAACCAAACTTGGCAAAAGAGAATTTCGCTCCGTCGGCACCCGTCCTGTACGGCCCGATGGTGTCGACAAAGTCACCGGCCGCGCACGCTACGGCGCAGACTTCGACATGCCCGGGCAGCTGGTGGCACGGGTACTGAGAAGCCCGCACGCGCACGCCACAATTAAAAAAATAGATACCTCAGCAGCAGAAAAACTGCCGGGTGTTAAAGCTGTTATCACCTCAAAAGATCTTCCCGACCTGACCGACGGCGACGAAGAACTGGGCGCGATACTAGAAAACTGCATGGCCCGCAAAAAGGCTTACTACGATGGTCATGCCGTGGCGGCGGTAGCAGCAGTTGACGCTAAAACAGCCAGGGCGGCTATAAAGCTCATCAAAGTCGACTACACCGTACACAAGCATGTCACCGACGTCGATCGGGCCGCCGATCCAAAAGCCCCGCTGGTCATGAAAGGCTGCATAACGCAGGGCATCGATCCGGCACCCAAAAAAGCCAGCAACATTGCCAAGCAAAGCGAATTCGGACATGGCGACGTTGGCAAAGGATTCAAAAAAGCAGATCACATAGTCGAGCGGAATTTCCGCACAGAGCAAACCCATCAGGGCTACATAGAACCACACGCCTGTGTCGCCAGTATCAGCCCCGATGGCACCGGGGAAATGTGGGTATGTACTCAGGGTCACTTTGTCTTCCGCCAGCAATGTGCAGCACTGCTCGGGCTCGACATGGCCAAACTCCGCGTTACCTCCTCTGAAATCGGTGGCGGCTTCGGCGGCAAAACCCATTTATGGCTGGAACCAGTTGCCATGGCATTGTCGCGCAAGGCTAACCTGCCGGTAAAACTGGTGATGACACGCGACGAAGTCTTTCGCGCGTCCGGCCCGACCAGCGCCACTTCTATTGATATCAAAATCGGCATTACCAACGACGGCACCATCACCGCCGGAGAAGCTACCCTGCGTTATGCCAGTGGCCCGTGGCCCGGCAGCTGGGCGTTGCTGGGTGCGATGACTGCCTTTGCCTGCTACGACCTTGAGAATGTCAAAACCACTGGTCAGGAAATACTGGTTAATCGCCCGAAGACTACCGCTTATCGGGCACCCTCCGCCCCGATGGCCGCCTTTGCAGTCGAGAGCGTGCTGGATGAACTTGCCGGTAAAATCGACATGGACCCTGTACAACTGCGCATTAAAAACGCCGCCAGTGAGGGCACCAGGTCATCTTATGGGCCGGTGTACGGCCCTATCGGTATCGGCCCCACGCTGGAAGCGGCCGCCAGCCACCCGCACATGAAAGCGAAGTTAAAAAAGAATCAGGGACGCGGCATGGCCTGCGGCTTCTGGTTTAATTTCGGTGGTCAGTCATGCACTAATCTCAATATTGATATCGACGGCTCTGTCACATTGACTGTTGGCACCATCGATGTCGGTGGCGCTCGTGCCTCGCTGTCACTGGTGGTCGCCGAAGAGCTCGGCATCGACTACGAGCAAGTAAAAACCATTGTTGGCGATACCAGCACACTGGGCTACAACGAAATGACCGATGGCAGTCGCGGTACATTCGCAAGCTCCATGTCCGCCATCATGTCTGCACGCCAGGTGATCGATATCATGCGTGCCCGCGCCGCCGACATGTGGGGTATCCCTCCGGAAGACGTTGAATGGCAGGACGGCCATGCGCATGCCAGTGGCAAAAGCAAAAAGAATCTGCCACCGCTGTCGATCGCAGACATTGCCTCAAGAGCAGCGAAAACAGGTGGGCCCATCGCAGGGCACACTGAGCTTAATGCCGACGGTGCCGGCGTCTCTTTTGCCACTCACATCTGCGATGTGGAAGTCGACCCCGAAACCGGACTCACCCGCGTCATTCGCTACACCGTTATTCAGGATGCCGGCAAAGCGGTTCATCCGACTTACGTAGAAGGACAATTTCAGGGGGGTGCGACGCAAGGTATCGGCTGGGCGCTTAACGAAGAATACATTTACGGCGAAGACGGCCGCCTGCAAAATCCGGGCTTCCTCGACTATCGTATACCTGTGTGTTCCGACCTGCCGATGATCGACACTCAGATCCTCGAGATTCCCAATCCGAATCACCCCTATGGAATACGCGGCGTAGGAGAAACATCCATCGTACCTCCACTGGCGGCCATTGGTAACGCGGTATCAAACGCGGTTGGCGTGCGCATGACACATATTCCCATGTCACCACCACGCATTCTCGATGCACTGGAAAATGCAGAGCAGGAAGGCTAGCAGGATAAATTGAAGCACCTGTGAGCGCTGGTCAGATAACGCAAATCCATTTGAAAAAGTGCAGCTTATTAGCGACAAAAGAGCCTTTTTCAACGGGAAAAATCGCCGTCCTAACCAGCGCCACAGGGTCAACGTCCTGTTAGATTCTTACAAAGATTTAAAACGGTACGCCGTGAGCGTACCCGAAGAGCAGATGTTGATGATCGGCAGGCACAACATCGTAGCGTTACCGCAGCAATGAATCAGAACGCATCATCAACACACGCTCACGGTCGAATACCACACGCCCTGCCCGCTCCGTGCCGGTTATCCTGCACCCATGCCATTGACCAACTCAGCCTGTACACACAATGCAGACTGGCCGGTGGTAAATCATGATTACAGTGTCAGTGTGGGGTGCTCTGCGCCCCGCTGTCGGTGGCAGCGATACCATCGACCTCGACGCCGGCACTATTGGTGAACTGATGCGTAAGCTCGAGGAACAGTACCCGCGTACGCAGCGCTATATCGATGAAGGCATCGCCGTCTCAATCAACGGCACCATCTACCAGGACAGCTGGAACCAGCCCCTGCCCCCGGACGCCGAAATCTACCTGCTCCCCCGCATTGCCGGCGGTTGACCCGTCCTCAAACGCCGCATAACGCCCCGGGGGAGCCCGACGCGTAAACGAAGCAGCTTTCCCTCAATAATCTCGCAGACACTTCGGAGATCCCGTAAAACAGCGTCAGAGTCTGCACCTGCGATCGAATGAAATTCGACCCAACAGCTCATCCACCTGACCCACAACATGCACACAACACCGTCACACCTGGCGGACTGAACCATCCGCTCGCTCCACTCTCAAACCTTCATACAAATCTTCACGTCACACATCATTAAATATCACTCAATTTTTCCACCCCATCGAACAGATCGAGTATCTTAGATTCCTGCGTACGTCAGGCTTCCTGTAATCACTTGTGGCGTATGTTATTTAATCACGCAATTCCACTGTACCGGATAGAGTCATGGCCAAAAAAGCCCCTAGTACAACCTCACTTGCCAACAAGCTTCGAATCAAAACCGACAAGCTGCGCTGGATATGTGATCCCAAGCTGATCCCCGCCAAACTCAGCAGCGAACTCAAACCCATCAACGGACTACTGGGGCAGGAAAGAGCACTGGAAGCCGTATCATTCGGGCTCGACATACCGTCAGCCGGATACAACATCTTCGTTCACGGCGACTCAGGCTCAGGCAAACACAACGCGATCAAAGCCTTTGTGCAGGCACGTGCCGCCAGCGACCCGCAGGCAAACGACTGGCTATACGTGCAAAATTTCGATATCGAACACAAACCCGTCGCCTTAAAACTACCTGCCTGTGAAGGCACAACATTCAAAACCCTGTTAGACCAGGCACTCAATGCGATTGCAGACGGGCTGCCCTCTCTGCTCGAAGGCGACGAAACCAAAAAACGTCAAAAGGCCATTGAACAGGACTTTCAACAAGCGCAGGAAACCGGTTTTAAACAAATTAACGCCGCTGCAGAAAAGCTCGGTTTAGGCATATCACAGTCCGCTCAGGGATTTTCGGTCGTGCCGGTCAAAGACGGGGCTGCACTCTCGCAGGAAGCCTTCGAGCAACTGCCCGCCAAAGAAAAAGAAGCCCTGCAAAAGTCGATGCAAAGCATTCAAAAAATGCTGGCTGAATTTATGGGAGAAACACTGCCCGCATTCGATAAGGCAAGGCAGGACCGCTTAAAGTCACTGTATACCGATGTGGCAGAAGCCATGATCAACCATCATTTAAAGCCGGTGCGGGAAACTTATGGTGAAGAAGAAGCCATTATCAACCACCTGTCCGCAATGGCTGCCGATCTCACCGAACACACCCCGTTACTGGCTCAACTCGCCGCCGGTACACTGGGGGGCGAAGGCAATACCCCGTCAGCACAAGGCCCCGAAGCCGTCAAGGCGGCAATGCAGCGCTATACCGCCAACTTATTAGTCTCGCAGGACAAAAACTGCAAAGGCGCACCCGTGGTGTACGAAGACTGGCCGGGAGTCGGACGCATGGTCGGACGCATCGAACACATCTCGCGCATGGGCGCACTCGAGACCAACTTCAACCTGATTAAAGCCGGTGCATTGCATCGCGCTAACGGCGGCTATCTGTTGCTGGACGCACGCCGAATTCTCACGGCACCCGAAGCGTGGGAAACCCTTAAGCGGGCATTGCGCACCAGTGAAATCTCGATGGACTCACCCTATGCCAGCCACTCCGCACAAACCACCGTCACCCTGGAACCAGCCAACATTCCGCTGCACGTCAAAGTGATCATCTTTGGAAATCGCTCAATTTACTATCGACTGGCTGCAATGGACCCGGACTTCGCCGAGTTATTTAAAGTGGCGGCCGACTTTGATGATCGCATCGAGCGTGACAAAAGCAACATTGCCAATTTCACTCGACTGCTCGCCGGCATCACCAGCAAGGAAAACCTCAAACCGTTGAACAAAACCGGCATGGCCGCAGTGGTGGAACGCGCTGTACGCATGACCGATGATCAGGAACGCATCACACTCAGAGTCGGCCCGCTTGCAGACCTGCTGCGCGAAGCCAACTACATTGCAGTTAAAGCGAACAGCAAAGCCATTACCCGCGAACATGTACGCGCTGCGATAGATCAGCAAACCCGTCGCGTCGACCGCGTGCGTGAACGGTTCCACGAACGCATCCTGCGCGACTCAGTACTTATCGATGTAAAAGACTACAAAGCCGGCCAGATCAACGGGCTGGCCGTCATGTCAGTCGGCGGCTTCCGCTTCGGCAAACCATCGCGTATCACCGCACGCACTCGCATGGGTAATGGACGCATCATTGATATAGAGCGAGGCTCAGACCTCGGTGGGTCCATTCACTCCAAAGGCATACTGATACTTTCGTCATACCTGTCCAACAACTACGCGCGCGAAGTGCCCGTTACCATGGCGGCATCCATCGCATTCGAACAGTCCTATGGCGGCGTCGACGGAGACTCAGCCTCGTCCACCGAGCTATACGCACTGCTCTCATCACTGAGTGGCGTCCCTATCAACCAGGGATTGTCCGTCACCGGTTCAGTAAATCAATATGGCGAAGTACAGGTCATCGGAGGTGCCAACGAAAAGATTGAAGGCTTCTTTGACATCTGCTGCGGCAGACCCGGCGGCTTAACCGGTGATCAGGGTGTGTTACTACCGGAAGGCAACGTGAAAAATCTGATGCTGCGTCCCGATGTGGTTGATGCCTGCAAAGCTGGCAAGTTTCATATCTATTCTATCAGCCATATAGATCAGGGCATCGAGATACTCACCGGTACCCCGGCCGGTAAACGTGCTAAGAACGGCCAATACCCTGAGGGCACAATCAACCGGCTGGTAGAAGATCAGCTCATTGAGTTTGCAGAAATGCGCCGTGATTATGGTCGCGGGAAACGCGCGGAAAGCAAATCTGAGAACGACAAGGCGGAAAACACTGAAGACACTGCGAACACCAGCAGAACGAAAAAGAAATCGAGCAAAAAAACATCCAAAAACAAGGCATCAAAAAAGAAAACAACCACTTAAAAGCGCCGCACCCGAAAGATCACCTGAGACTGCTGATGCAACCTGAAGACATCATCAATACCCTCGATATGCAACCCCACCCCGAAGGCGGCTGGTATAAAGAGACATGGCGCAACACGGCGGAACCGCGAGCACTGGGCACTGCCATCTACTTTCTACTCGAAGCACACCAGCACAGCCACTGGCATAAAGTAGACGCCGATGAAATGTGGCACTGGTATGCCGGATCACCCATGTCGTTGCATCAGAATAATGGTGCAGTCACCTCTGTTGAAATACTGGGGCCTGATCTACTACAGGGGCAAAGGCCACAGCTTCTGGTAACAAAAGATAACTGGCAGAAGTCTGTGCCTGTTGACGGCTGGGTATTGGTGGGCTGCACAGTCGTTCCCGGGTTTATGTTTGAAGGTTTCGAGCTGGCTGAAGCTGGGTGGGAACCGTAGATACCGGAATCACCGGCAGACATAAGGGCAAACTAAAAGGTGACTTCCCATGAGTGAAAAATACGATCATCACGAACAAAGGCAAAACTCACATACGCTGAGGTTTACCCTCACTATGTGACGAAAATCGAGAAAAAGGGCAGGACTAAAGATGAACTACATCAGGTCACTGAATGGTTAACCGGTTTTAACAAAAAACAGCTCCAGGAATTCATCAAAAACAAATCGACATTCGAGCAGTTTTTTAAAGAGGCAAACATTAATCCAAATGCAAATCTCATCAAAGGGGTCATTTGCGGCTATCGAGTAGAGGAAATCGAAAACCCATTAACTCAGCAGATAAGGTATCTGGACAAACTGGTTGACGAACTTGCGAAAGGAAAAAAAATGGAAAAAATATTGAGAATTAAGTAACGTCAATATTTCTCTTCCACAGAAACCACATCATATACATCAGGCACGTCGTTTACTGAAGCGGCTTCGCCCAACAGGCCCCTGCTTCCAGATCAATATCCATTTTTATAAGATTGATGTAGTGACAACGAAACGATTTTACGCAGCCGTTAGGCTTACCGCATGATGCCAACAACTATTGTTATTGGACAAGTGATGGAGCAACAACACAGTTTGTACACCCACAGCTCAGAGATGAACACCTGCCGGGCATGACATCAGAGAAAGACAGCAATCATAGAATGACCGCCTCTATTTCCCGCTAATCTGCAGACCACCAACTGCGAAAACACACGTGCTTTAACAAACAGTGATACCGTTGCCGTCTTCGAGCTCATAACTACTACAGCGACCGAAACAGGACAGAGCACAAGCGATTTCACATTTGCACTTCGCGTCAAAACTCAAGATGGGCAGCTGATCCTCTGGCACTGGTTCGAAGACAGCTTTGCTGACAGACAGGCGCGTATCACGGAAATTTGTAAAACAAGCCATGTCGGGTCGTGTGTCGGCCCATTCGACTCACTGGATGGCACGATAGAACAGAAGTATGCGTAGCTGGTTAGCACCAGAACACACTTACCGAGGCAAGCTATATGAGCAAAGGAAGCTAACAGGATAGTTAAATCGCCATTCTTTCCAACGATTCAAAATGCATCCACTCACACATTGCGTGCTGAAGTGCCGGGAGGCTTTCAAAGCCCTCCCCCCCTAATATTGGATCCAGCCCGACAATACACTGCACACACCTTGACCACGACAACGCACAACTGTCCTTCAAAGGTGCGACTACCTACACGCTGAACAACAACCTAAACGCTGAAGTACTACCCGCGTCAATACCATCCATATCCACGAGAATGGTTCCTACGCCGTCGCTGCTGACATCAGATTTGAAAGGTGCCGAACCGACAACGCGGGCCACGTTGCTTCGGTACGGCTTGTCTGCCAACGAACATTATTTGACGGTTCACACACGACTGGTAGTTTCCAACGTCGCTGCCCGAACACTCAGCATAAAGTTATAGCTACCCGCCAAATGACTACAGTGGAATACAGCGAGTATTGAAGTCACTGTCGACAAACGAAGCATCATTCGCCAGAAACTCAAACTCCACTGTGTCGCCAGACAGGAAGCTCTGTATGTTCGCAACAGGGCTTAGTCTATAACTGCCGCCTGACCCTGTATTTCCAGCGTTCAGATCGCCCAGGTAGGTCAGCGACCAACCTGATACACCTGTCCCCGGACCCTTGTAGTTAAAATCTATGGCGACGCCGTTAGGTGCATCCTGCTCCAGCACACAGCTATAGGTGGCGATGAATCCTCTGCCCTGAGTGCGAGGCAGGCCGCGAGCGTCTTCGTTCCAGACATTCAGCCTGGTCAGCCTTGCTTTGCTGCCTGATTGTTCCCGCGGCTCATTATCAAAATTAAAAATAGGCATAGGTGCTCGCACCGAGCATCCATAGGTTAGAGAAAAAGGACACAAGTTGCTTTCATAATCGTGATGATAGACTCGAAGCTGATTATCGATAAATCGCAGCCTTGGCGTCCGATAATACACGTTGATTGCATCGTCATGGGAGTAAACCAGATATCCAGGTCCGTACGTTCGGAGACCTTCTTCGGTAGTCACTCCAACAAAACTGTAGCTATGCTCGATATCG
>JAHDHK010000196.1:699-10823 GCA_020631335.1 Chromatiales bacterium | reverse complement strand
TGTGAGCCCCGATTAGAAAGTGTGACCACTGGCAGATAACCACGAGATGATCGTCAAGCCTTTCTAAAGCAGGATGCAGAATGTGACTGGGTCACATTGATTCAGCGTCTGACTTCAAGTTTGCCAGCACCTGCCGCAGGATTCTTAATTATGTCTGCGTGGACGAGGTGTATGCGCAACTGGTTTACACTCCTTGTTCTTTCATTACTCGTCACTGCCTGTGATGGCGGTGTTAGCCTATCGTATGAAAGCAACAGCAATCCTGACGATCAGGTCGATGCAGCTCTGCTTGCAGAGATGTATGCGCTCGAAGGTCATATTCCCGAACCTGAGAGCGATGAAGGTGCCAATGAGCCTGTACTGGGTGCCGCTCAGGGTCCGTCTAATGTTATCGGCAGCTGGGGACCGGTTCTGCCCTGGCCGTTTGTGTCCGTGTCCATGGCGCATCTGCCGGATGGACGCATCCTGACCTATTCCGGCTCTGAACGTCGAACCTGGCCGGCAGCCGAACAAACCTACAGTGCCATCTGGGATCCGCAGACCGGCACATTTTCCGAAAACTTTTACCGCGGCCATAACATGTTTTGCGGTGCGCTGACCTCGACGGCCGATGGCAGAGTGCTGGTGAATGGCGGGCGCAACGGAGGCAACAGCCCGTGGACCAGTCTGTTCGATTACCGTGATGAGAACTGGCACGCAGCTGGAAACATGGCCAGCGGCGGACGCTGGTACCCGACTACGCTGTCCCTTGGTAACGGCAAAGTACTCACCGGGATGGGCAGTTCCACGAATGTACGCAACCCTGACTTATGGGACCCGGATGAAGGCTGGCAGGTGTTAAACGGCGCTGACCTGGTGAGCCTGAGAACACGTCGGGGCGGGGGTGGAAATCAATGGTTCCCGCAATTGAGCCTAGCACCCGATGGCAACATATTTCACTACTGGGATCCGCTAGAGACGCATCTGATCAACCCCTCCGGCAACGGAACCACTGCGCACCTTAGTGCAAGCACCGACGATGCGAATCACGGTACCGGTGTGCAGCTAATGTTTGATGCGGGCAAGCTAATGATATCCGGCGCTAATGACGGGGGCTGGAGTGCTAACACAAACAAGGCATTCATCGTTGATTTGAATGCATCGATGCCTATTATTCGCGCCACCAGCCCGATGCGACACGCACGCACGTTTCACCAACTCATTCCACTACCCAACGGTGAGGTGATGGCCGTGGGCGGAACCGGTGGCCGGAAGTTTACCGATGCAGGCGGAATACTCGAGCCGGAAATCTGGAATCCGCAAACCGGTCAGTGGCGTGGTATGGCCAATATGTCTGTCGTCCGAGGGTATCACTCCACTGCCCTTCTGCTGCCCGATGCGACTGTGCTGACAGCCGGTGGTGGTTATGGCGGTGCCGACCATCTGGACGGTCAGGTTTTTACCCCTCCCTATTTATATGCAAGCGATGGAAGCCTTGCAGTGCGCCCGACGCTAACGAGCAATGCATCCGCCGTTGATGTGGGTGAAAGCTTTGAGGTCACCACCACCGGGGACATTCAGGATTTCGGCTTCGTTCGAATGTCTGCAACCACGCACGCAGTTAACACCGACTCACGATTCTATAAGCCCGAGTTTGTACAAACCGGTGCAGATACCTGGTCAGTCACCATTCATCAGAATCCAAACGTGGCGACGCCCGGGTTCTGGATGCTGTTTGCACTGGATGCCAGCGGTGTGCCATCGGTAGCAGAAATCATTCAGGTAACCGCGGTGGATACCAGACTGTCAAACCTTGCTATCGGCGCCACCGCCACACAATCATCCACCTACCAGAACGCCCCGGCAGCGCTTGCCATTGATGGCAATATGAACGGCAGTATGGCCAATGGCTCCGTGGCCGTGACCAACCTCGATTCACAAGCCTGGTGGGAGTTGGATCTGGGTCGGATGGTGGAAATAGATTCAATTCGACTGTGGAATCGAACTGATTGTTGTGGAGACAGGCTTGGCAATTTTCACGTGCTTGTGTCAGAGGAACCATTCAGCTCACAAACACTGGCCGACGTTCAGAATCAGGACGGGGTTAGCGACTACCCGGTAAGCGGTACAGCGGCCGGGCAAACAGATGTTCCGATTGACAGATTCGGACGCTACGTACGGGTGCAACTGGAAGGCAGTAACCATCTGCAACTGGCAGAGGTTCAGGTATTCGGGCAACGGCTTGCCGGCATCAGCAATCTGGCGTTGCAGGGCACCGCCAGTCAGTCATCGCAGTGGGGTAATGACAGTCGCTTTCCCGCCGGCAATGTCATCAATGGCATCACCAGTGGTAACGGTGCGTCTTCCAACCAGATCAACCATACCAACGCGGATGCCAATGCATGGTGGGAGCTGGACCTGGGTGATGTGTACGATCTTGACTCGATCAATATATGGAACCGCAACGATTGTTGTCAGGATCGCTTAAAAGACTTTGTGCTTTTAGTGTCTGACGTCCCTTTTATTTCAAAAGATCTTACTACCGCGCGCGCTCAAGCCGGTGTGTACAGCCAGGAGTTTGCGGGGGCGGCAGCGCGGACAACAGAAGCATTACCGGGGCGCAGCGGTCGTTATATTCGCGTACAGTTATCGGGCACCGGTTTTCTGCACTTAGCGGAAGTCCAGGTGTTCGGTGCGCCATTGTCTGTGCCGCTGGAGAACACGCCGATTGTACCTGTACCGGCACCACAGCAGGGTCCGATTACTTTTACCGCAAACGCTAACGGTACCGGCACACTGCAGTACCGCTGGAACTTCGGTGATGGATCGCCCGATGTCTTTACCACCAGCCCGTCTACCAGCCACGAATACTCAGCCCCCGGTCGTTATGTGGTAAGCGTTGTTGTTAAGGCAGCCAACGGTGATGAGCAACGACAAACCTTCACCCAGATTGTGCACGGAAACTTAACCGCCAATAAGCCGGTCAGCTCCAGTGGTATGGTGGAAATACCAACGCGTCAGCAACTGTGGAACGTTAACCCGGATAACCACACGATCACCGTGATCGATACACAGACTTATAATGTTCTCAGTGAAATCGAGGTCGGTGAAGATCCGTCCAGTGCAGCACTGGCACCGGATGGTCGAGTGTGGGTAACCAACCGTCACAGTGCTTCTATCAGTGTGGTAAACGCGCAGACGTTACGCGTTGATGACACCATCGCGTTGCCACATGCCTCTCAACCCTACGGGATTGTGTTTGATGACTCGCATGCCTACGTGGCACTGGAGGCGACCGGGGAGATCATTAAACTGACCAATGACGGCACCATCACACTCACACGAAACGTTGGCAGTCACCCTCGCCATCTGTCGCTGGATTCCAACGCAAGTCATCTCTACGTCTCGCGGTTCATCACGCCTCCTCTCCCCGGTGAAGACACCGCCAACCCGGTTGTCGAAGACGACAACGGTATCTACGGTGGCGAGGTACAGGTGATGAACCCGACCGACTTGAGTATGACCAAGACTATTGTGCTGGCGCATTCGAACCGTGGGGCTTCCGAGCACCAGGGCCCCGGTATCCCGAACTATCTGGGTCCTGCGGTTATTTCACCGGTGGGTGACAGCGCATGGTTACCTTCCAAGCAGGACAATATTCTCGCAGGCGGGCTGCGTGGTGGTATGGGTATCACATTTGATCAAACGGTACGCGCCATTACTTCATTGATTGACTTAAACAGCCGCACCGAGAACCTGCAGCAGCGAGTCGATCACGATAACGCCAGTATTGCAGGTGCGGCGGCGTTTGATCCCTACGGCACCACACTGTTTGTATCACTTGAAGGAAATCGTCAAATATCACTTATCGATAGTCACCAGGCCATAGAAATCGGTCGTATTAATACCGGCCGCGCACCACAGAGCCTGTTGGTATCCGATGATGGCATGCGGTTATACGCACATAACTTTATGGATCGCACGATCAGCGTGTTTGATATAGCCGGTATCGTGAATCAGGGAAAAACAACGGCAACCGTACTGGCCACAGTGAATACTGTTGCCAATGAGTTATTACAACCACAGATTCTCCTCGGCAAGCAGCTATTCTACGATGCCCGGGACGACAGGCTGGCCAGTCTCGACTATATGAGCTGCGCCAGCTGCCACGCCGACGGAGAACACGATGGCCGTGTATGGGACTTCACCAGTCTCGGCGAGGGGTTGCGCAACACCATTACACTGAAGGGCCGTTCGGGAATGGGGCACGGCAGATTACACTGGAGTGGAAACTTCGACGAGCCACAGGACTTCGAAGGACAGATTCGCGATTTTGCCGGTGGTACCGGTTTGATGAATGACGAAGATTTTGCAAGAACCACCGACCCGCTTGGCAACGCAAAGGCCGGACTAAGTAGTGATCTTGATGCACTGACCGCCTATATGACAAGTCTGGATCAAGTCAGTGACAGTCCCTGGCGGATGGCGGACGGATCAATGACTCAGGAGGCACTTGCAGGAGAGACAATCTTTATAAACCAAGGCTGCGCGAATTGCCACGGCGGATCAGACTTTACAGACTCCAGCGAGGCGCACCTGCACAACATTGGTTCATTGATGCCCGGCAGTGGTAACCGTTTATTCGGTCAATTAGCCGGCATAGACACTCCGACTTTACTGGGCACCTGGAATACGGCCCCCTACCTGCACGACGGTTCCGCGTTAACACTGCAGGAATCCATTACCGCACACCTCGATGTCAACCTCACACAACAAGAGCTGAATCTGCTTGCCAGCTACGTCAGTCAGATTGACAACAACAGCGGCCCAGCACCGCAATCTGCATTGCCACCGGCAGTGCCTGAAACGCCCGCCAACACCGGATTGACAATCGAGATCGACGGTACGTTTGAAGACTGGGCAGAGGTATCACTACTGGCGAGCGATGCCAATGATGTTTCAGGGTTTAACAGTGAGCTCGATATTGAATCTGTTCAGCTATTCAATGACGAGAGTACCCTGTACGTCCGCGTCAGTACGTTTAACACTTTTCAGCCCGACCTCGGGCTGAGAATGCTGATTGATGCTGACACAGACATCAACACCGGCTTTCGCGGGCTTAATGGCGAGTATCCCGTCGGGGCTGACTTTATGCTCGACGCCAACGCACTTCACCGTTATACAGGTGCAGGCACTAACTTCAGCTGGTCCAACGGTTTGGTACTTCCGTACGGCAATGACGATCGCTCTATCGAACTGGCTATACCGATGTCACAGATCGAAAATCCGCCGACGATTCATTTATTCCTGTATGCGAACAACACCGCCGTCGACACAAACACGTTTGATTATCTGCCTGACAGTGTGACGGACACAGCGAGCAATATAAACACCCGGTACCTGCGGTATAATCTTGCTCAGCGCAAAACAACTCCGGTAAAAACCGGTGTCGGATCTATCAGTCCGGGGTTAATACTGACTATTTTCTTCACGCTTTTTCTTTGGTGTTTGCTTTACCGAAACAGATCAATCAGACGCCTGCAATAGATTATCGCCCCCTATTGCACCCACTCTGCAAAAAATACAATGCAAATGGCTGCTCGACGATACGGGTATAGGACGTAACCAGCTGCTCACAGCGGTGAGCATTCTGTAAACCCCAAACAGCTGTAGGCACGCTGTGCCTGAACGCATGAAACACGGCCTAATGACGAGTCTGGCGTTGTGTTGTATTGCCGATGCGAAAACAATGGTGAGCCTGTTGGCACAAAGGTGATGTGCCGGTTTGCCGCAGTCCGGCCAGAATTCCCCTCTCCATCATTGCTCATTGACACTCGCTTTGAAGCGCTGGAGAGGTAAACTGAAGCAATAATATGATCACAAACCGTCACTGCTATTTTACTACCCACAGACGTGCCCTTTGAGCATGTGCAGTTATTTTCACCTAAAAAGCATAAGCAAGGAGCTTCTCGATCGAGAACGACGAAGTACACTTTTTCGCCTGCTTAACATAGTGCCTGAAGCGTGTATATTCGAAGTTGGCAGTACTGCTGTAGACGGAGTGATAGGCAAGCAGGATCTGGATTTTCTCGTGCGGGTCGCGACGACTGAATTTCTGCCTGCCCGAACTGCGCTGGATCAGATTTTCAGCAGAAACCCCGAACAACTATCCAACGGAAAATTCCAGGGCTACCACGTTGAGTCCGAGCTGGACGTAGCCGTACAGCTCACTATCGAAGGCGGCCCGTATGATCACTTTCTTACGTTTCTAACAGCCCTGAAATCAAACGCCGATTTAAGGCAGAAATACAATGCATTGAAAATGAAGTATGACGGTGCGCTGATGTCTGACTACAGAGAAGCCAAACACCAATTTATTGAACGCGTCCTATCGACGACCGGCAAAGGTGACTAACAGGCGGTTGAAAAACTATTGCGCCGGTTATTGCGTTAGGTCTGAGGGCGTTCAACTCATCCCGGAACGCAAGCCTGTCCAACAAGTTCATTTATACCTCATGAACCGCGCTATTCCGGTTGCCCTTGTACAGCGCTCAGAGGCCTTCTCAGGGCACGATCACGGCAGTGACTTCCCGGACACTGATTAGCAACCAGGGGTTGCATGCAATTCTGTCCTTCAAATAGTAAACGAAGGCACATCATTTTAAACTGACATCACGCCACTGATTCAGATAGATCATTGGACAGCATTCACGACGCGAATCTCCGTAATTTTTCGACAAACAGCTGTCAAAGGTGAATCGCATTGCCGGGCAGCCATAACGGTCACCGAACCTGTATTGCTGCCGGATCACGAAAGATGCACTGAAAAATACGATGGCATCCGCTGGTTAAGTCGACGGACTCGTCGGCTGCTGTCACGCGAGGTGATGGACCTTTGCGCTGCACCGCTTGCGCCCCCTCTCATTGAGCATCTGCTTCTCCTTACATTTCAATGCCTTCCCGAAAAGAGAACAGTGCGGTCAGTCCCGGCCATCTAATCACTCAATCGAAGTTCAAATACACTGCGATGTGCTGTCGGTTACGCGACCCTGCCCCTGCTGTAATGGCAATCAGGCAGTTGAACACACACCGGCAGTGGTCCCTGAAGGCTTGGGGATGTACAGCCGCCTGTGCGAGAACGGCGGGAACCCGGGTAACTACCGACATTCAGGTCCATCACCGGATCAAACCTTCAACGAACTGCAGACTCATTCAACTATGACGAATACACTATCCATCACCAGATCGACGCGAAGTGTCGATAACTCACCGATCAAATCGAAGTCTCTTCCAGTACGCATGGCGCTTGTGCTTTGTGCAGCATTCGCAATCACAGCCTGCAGCAGCGACGACGACAACAGTACTACCAGCGATACGGGCGTAGAGACAACCACCCGCGCCAGCGGTATGAGAGTCTCTGTTCAAAGCGCTGACGGAGTCACGGTCCACACACTGACCGCTCCTGAAGCAGCGTTCGCGAATTCAACTCATCTCATCGAGACTGAAAACAGCCTGGTGGCCTTCGACACTCAATTTCTGTTGCCAAACGCTCAGGACATGCGTGACTACGCCACTGAGATCGGCAAGCCGATAGACCGGCTTTTCATCACACATGAACACCCTGATCATTTCCTGGGCAGTGAAGTATTCAACGATCTGCCGATTTTCGCACTGCAGGAAGTGTCAGACGCCATTGCGGCCAACGGTGATGCAGAAGTTGCCGAAAAGCAGGCCGACTTTGGCACAGATATGATTGCCAGCACGTTTGTCGTCCCTCAGGTGGTTGGAGAGGGTAATATAGAAATCGACAGCGTTACCTTCTCACTGGAGAAGGTTCTTGATGCCGAAGCAGAAAATCAGCTGGTAGTCCGCCTGCCTAATCACGGCGTGATCCTCGCCGGTGATATTGTCTACAGTGGTGTTCATCTTATTATGGCCGGCACGGCTGACAGCTGGATCACCGCCCTGCAAAATCTTGCAGCTACCGGTGATCAGTACCCAATCGTGCTGCCCGGCCATGGCGTTCCAGCCGGTCCGGCCGTGTACGACACGAACATCCAATGGCTGACGACCTTCAACCAGCTGCTGGGCACCGTGGATAATGCTGACGATTTCCGTCAGGGACTGATCGACGCATTCCCGAACCTCGGCATGGCAGCCGCCATCGACTTCGTCACACCGATCCTGTTCCCTGCTGCCCCGGAAGTGGTCACCCAGGCGGTTAACTTTTTCGACAGCCCAGCCGTCACCTCCGGTATGCCTCAGACCGTTGCTGTTTCAGGCCCGGCCACCATTGGCGATGAAGTAGAATTTCCAGGTTTCGCTTTCGGTGTTTATGACGTGGACGCGACCGCCTCTCAAGTGACCATGACGCTCGCTACAGATCCTAACGCACTGCAGGTTGCCAATTACGACAATGATACAAAGGACTTCTATTACTATGCATTTGACATCCCGGTGGCAACGGCAAGAATTTCCGGCGCAACCGAAGGCTTTGCGGCTAACGTTCAGATTCTGCCCGCTGGTGCTACAGCTACCGCCGGAGGCACACTGGTGCCCGGTCTGGCTACGTCGTTTAGTTTTGAAAATGGCGGCATACTCGTCACCATCGGTAACGGTACGAACCTGACGTCTGTTGGTCAGGGTGGGTCTCTCACCATTGATCTCACGTTCTAGTACCACGCCAGAATAAGATTCACCCCGGTGCAAAGCCGGGGGGATTCTGGTGATCTGATCAACGCGGCAGCACGGTTGCTGTGCTGCCCCTCTGGTTTTTGTGTTCTTGCTAAACGAACTTACACACCAGTGTTACTTTTGCGTATTCACAAAACCCCGCCGTACCGCAGTGACACTAGACCACTTACCCGGCAGATAACAATCGACAATTGCCTTTTGCCATTAGATAGTACGTCTGGCTGTACAGAAACGTATTGAGCGTTTCGCTTCTGCGACGCATTAGTTAACAGCCGTAAGCAATGGTTTTTCACTGAAGTAGGCGAGCAGATTATCACGCTGAAGCTGCCCCATTCGCTTGCGGGTTTCAATCGTTGCGGATGATTGATGCGGTTGCAGCAGTACATTGTTCAGATTCAAAAATCGCTGATCTATTTCGGGCTCATTGTTAAAGACATCAGTGGCGAGTCCGCGCAGTGAACCCGCCTCCAGAGCATCGAGCAGAGCGGGCTCATCAACGGTGCTGCCACGCGAACAATTCACAATCAAACCGTCCGGTCCCACCGCGTGGATTACCTCTTTTGAAATAATGCCGGCAGTCTCGGGCCCACCGGATACGGTGACCATCAGAATATCAACCGCAGTCGCCAGATCGATCAGACTGCTGTGGTATTTCCAGGATGACGGTGCGTCTTTTTCAGTCTGGGAATAGTAGTGAATGTCGGTATCAAAACCCTGCAGTCGATTAGCGACAGCACGCCCTATTCTGCCCAGTCCGGCAACACCGACAGACACCCCCGTCAGGGTTCGCTGCAGCGGGTAGGCACCGTGGCCAGCCCACTGCCCGGTTCTGACCCAGTGGTCTGCACCGATAATGTCTCTGTTGAGCGCCAGCAGCATGCCCACGGCAAGGTCTGCGACATCATTAGTCAGCACATCCGGGGTGTTGGTGACTTTTATACCCAGGCTGCTTGCATGGGTGACATCAATGGTGTCGTAACCCACCCCGTAGTTTGCAATTAAGCCGACGTTGGGGAAGGCGTTTATAATTTCCGGTCCGAGTGTCGTATGCCCTTTAAATGCAATTGCCTTGATCGACTCACGTGTATCTGCAGACAGTTCATTACAGTCTCCACTGACCGGAAACCTGTGGACCGTGAACAACTGTTCCATCGGCTCTGCGTCCCATGCATCATAGGTTTCAAACGCCAGAATATGCGGTTTTGTCACTGTAGTTCCTGTGAATCAAATAAAAGCGCCCAAACACTGAGCGCTTTTGGTGAGTGAATGCTGCCTTTATCTTTCCAGCGCGCCTACACCCGAGAATCGAAAGGCCTCTTTTTCCAGCGCGTCTATCTCTTCTACGCTCATCTGATCGCTGTATGCATCAGGTACCCGACCGTCTTTTCTCAGCCTCTGGCTCATCATCTGCCTTGTCTTCCTGCTGATCTTCTTCCACCATGGTGTGCAGA
>JAHDHK010000196.1:0-689 GCA_020631335.1 Chromatiales bacterium | reverse complement strand
ACAGTAATTCTGCCTAAGAAAACCAGAGGCAGTTCATCACCCCGCCCTTCCAGATGCGCTTTAATTGCCTCTGCAGTGGCGGCACCGACATCATCGCCCATGCGCATCGGTGTGGCGTCGAGTTCGCCTTTTCGAATTGCATCGAGTTCAAGGCCGGTACCACCCCAGCCGGTGGAAAATATTTCTGCCTCTTTTGCCACCGCCTTTTGCGCTTCGACAGAACCCATAGACATCGCAGTGTTAGCGTTGTGAATGACTTTGGCTTCCGGGTAGCCCTGCAGGATCAACTGTGTGCCCTCGAAGCCACCTTCACGCTGATACTCACCATAGTGCTCATACACGACATCCCAGTTACCTTTTTCTGCTACGCAGTTTTTAAAATCGCCGGAACGCTGATTATCAGTGATTCCGGGGATACCGCGGTTCATCGCATACACAACATCACTGCCCAGCCGGTCTACCATATAGTCACATATTTTAAGCGCGCCGTAGGCAGAGGAAAAATCAAACCATCCGGCCGGCTGCTTTTCAAAATACTTCAGCGGTGTGTGGAATGCCCAGACAAAGGTCGTCAGGTCTTCGTTCTTCGCAAGTTTCTCTATGTTGTCACCCTGAATGGCGAGTTCGGACGGACCGAAAATAACAAAGTCGTAGATGTCGGCGTCTTGATCCACTTGTGCCGCGTAAGT
>JAHDHK010000195.1 GCA_020631335.1 Chromatiales bacterium | reverse complement strand
CGGTACTTTATAATGACTGAAAAAAAAAATTGTAGATATAGATAGAAAACTCACCGAGCTTGAAAATATTCTTGCGCGTGAAAGCTGTGCGCTAATGAGTCCTGCGACCAGCAGGCTCGTAGATATTGCGATGGAAAAAAGCCGTCTGCTGAATGAGTTGTCTCAGAGCAGGGAGCACCCGGATGTGCTGGCCGGTTTCGACAACGACATGGTTGCCAGAATAGAACAATGCCGGCAGCACAATGAAGACAATAATCTACTGGTAAAGCAGCGTTTGAAAGTGCTGCGCAACACAGCTCGTTTGTTGAGAAATCAAAATGGTCAGCAGGGTGTTGAGTTATATGACGGCGATGGGCTGTTGGTACATTCGCTCAACGGAAAACTGCTGTCGGAGGCTTAGCAGGGTAAGTGAGGTATAAATGAGCATTTTGAGAATGAATTTGACACCCTCACACTTGGTGCAATAGTTTTCAACAGCCTGTCAGGCGGGTGTGGGTTATTGCCGGTTTGCTCTTACGTCAGGCGACTTACTGCTCAGGCTGAATATGTTCAGCCGGCTTTAAACTGTATAACATTGTCCAGGCCCTGCAGATTATCCAGCGTAGCGACTTTATTTCTTCCTTCTTTTTTCGCTTCGTAGAGTGCTTCATCTGCACGGCTGATGGCTTTGTGCTGATCGGGATCGGATTTTTGCACTGCCGATACGCCAAGACTTGCTGTCATGCTGCCATTTGGAGACTTCTGATGAACTATTTTCAGATTCTGGATCACCATTCTCACATTTTCAGCCGCAATCACAGCCCCTTCCAGCGTAGTTTCGGGTAGCAATATCAGAAACTCCTCACCGCCGTAACGGAATACGGAATCAGTATTTCTTATATGGCTTTTAATCGCGGTGGCTACTTTGACCAGCGCACTGTCGCCAATTTGATGTCCGTAGAAATCATTAAAAGATTTGAAATAATCGATATCCAGTAGCACTACAGAATACGGGCGTGAGTAGCGACAGGTATGTGAAAAGATCCGTTTCAGTGTCGAATCCATTGCACGTCGGTTACTAATCCCCAGCATCGGATCGGTTACCGACATGGTCTTTAAGACTTCATTTGTGCGCTGTAATTCTACGGTGCGTTTTTCAACCTCACTCTCAAGCACACGACGTTGTGCTCTTAGCAGATCGGAGCGGGTGACTAAACCGCAAACATCATCATTGCCGTCAACCACAACCAGACGCCGACAACGCCTTTCACGCAGAATTGAAATGGCCTTATTGTATTCACAATCAGCCCGGATAGTGATTAGCGGGCTGCCCATGATGGTTTCGACAGACTCTATTTCACCCGTATCAAGCACGATGCTCAGCGCACGGGTTAGATCTCGTTCGGTGATAATACCAACCGTTTTTTCGCCCCGATCAACCAACAGGCAGGACAGCCTTCTCTCGTACATTACCCGAGCCGCGTCAGCCAGTGTGGCATCTACCTTCACTCTGGCAACGTCGGTTGTCATCAGCTCGCTGACAGGGGTGTTAGTTACTGATCCGTCCATGAGTCATTCTGTAGTTTTTGCCAATGGTGATGACAGTGCCTAACCGCAGTATATGTTTTTTCCCTAAAACGATTGCCATCAGGCGGCTTTTCGCCCGATTAAATGTATCTATCGTCTGTGATTCAATCGACTACTATCAGTTATTCTTAAATATAAGGTCGATCATGCATTAGAAACCGCGGGTAAGAACCAGCAGTGCCCCACAGGTCTAACCGTTACGCAGAAATTCATCTGCATAATGCCAAGGCGCAACTGAATCACAAGGTTACCCGCTGTCGGTTTTTTAGCAGTACAAGCATTATCGATAGCCTGTGCTTACCTGTAATAGCCCGGATTATCCGGTTCGACGTGGTTGAGGCCGGCTTGTTGGCTGATACCGGTACTCCGGTTCTCAACAACACGCCAGCCTGCACAATTCGTGATTGCGCTTTGGACCTGCCTATCCAAACATATCCGTGGTGTCACATTGTTGCCTGATGAATATTGCAGATCAGCTCAATCGAATAAAGGCAGGCCGGGTGTTAGGATTCTTTTAGCAGTTGCGTAGATACGGTTTCAATTTCCTCTGCAGATTTCATTAACTTGACCTGCAATTCGTATTGCCTGGCAAGGGTAACCATATTCGCCAGTGCATCTATCGGACTGACGTTGCTGGTTTCCAGCGCACCGGAGGTTATTGTAACGGTGGGGTCTGCCGGGGCAGGGGTGTTATCGCGATTGACGATCAGCCCCGATGCATTTTTGGCGATATCTGCTTCATTGAGTTTCACCAGTTTTATCCGGTCAACCAGCAATACAGTGCCGGTATCTCCGGGGGGCACAATGGTTATCGTGCCGTCACTGGCAATTTGCATTTGTTCATGCGGAGGAATAGCGATTGGGCCGCCTTCTCCGACGATGTTATAGCCGCTCTTGGTTTGTAGAATACCGCCGGCACCGATCGAGAGTTCGCCGCCGCGACTGTACCCTTCTGTTCCATCAATATCCTGAAGCGCGATATAACCCTCTGAGTCCAGCGCGATATCGAGCGCCCGTCCGGTAGTAAAGACATCGCCGGACTTCTGGCTGATAACACCGCCCTTGCGAATTGCATAGACTCTGGTTTCAAGGCCTTCTGCCTGGAACTCCCGGGACAGATGTGTGTCGAGGTCAGCCCGGAACCCCACCGTATTAAGATTGGCGAGGTTGTGGTTGTTCGTCGCCTGCCGGACCATCACCTGGTTGGCGCCGTTCATTGCAACGTATAACAGTCTGTCCATTCTGCTTTCCCTGTCTTGTTAGTCCCGCCTGTGTCCATAGCTTTCATTGCAGTGGCACAACTGTCAGTTCAGCAATCACCACGCCAGTGAATCTCCAGTGCCAACATTCAATCGCCTGATACCGTATTTTGCGCAAGTGCTATTTTTCTTACCGGTATGGCTCACTTTGAGTTGTACATTGCACATGACAGAATGCGGAACAGGCCAGTGCAGCAGGGTAAATGACCTTCATTTGCAAACAGATTGGAATACCAGGTCTGTTTGAGATAACTCTAATTTGTTGATGAGTGAATTTTTTTAAAAAATTTACTTACAGGGCTACATAAACAGTTATTTCGCTGTGAACTGGCTCATAGTTTGCACATTGTTTACCGCGGCAGACGGTATCACTTATATCCTGGGTGAACCACAGCATGCGGCACTTTCAGCACCTTCGCAATGGATGCGGAGTCAGGGTCAAGGGAAGACCGGACACACGGAAAGGTCACTGGTTGAAAGCATTGTTACTCAGGTAACTACCGCATGGTTTGTCGCAGAAAAAGGCAAACCTCCTGAAAAGGGGAGACGCAAAGCTTCTGGTCTAAGGGTGCGAACCTACGACAGCAGGGCTGCCTGAATCGACACAAGGAGGCGTCGGAAGAATTTGCATAGACTCAAGGATAGAGTTGCAAGCATTTTCTACAGGCTTCGATTAATATCGGCAATCCGGTTCAGGATTAACTGAACCGGATCGCTTCCGATAAACATCGAATTCCCCGGCTCAGCGGTCGCTGATTACACTAAGTGCACTTGTTCTGTCCATTGGAGCGCACTTCGATAATGCTCCAGTGCATAGTGTGAATTGTCGGTGTCACCAGAACACCTATCGGGCCTCTCCAGTACCTCGACGGTATTCAGCATGTAGCCGCCAATGCCTGAGCGATCCCGCAGCTGAGTCAGCATCTCTTCATCGAGCGAAATCTCCGAAAGTGCGTCCTCTAACGGTGAATCCGTCAGCACATCGATAAGCGACAGAAGACCGATAGTAAAATACATACCCTCGTCTGCAAGCCGCTCTTCTTTTGCCATCAACTGGCAAAAGCGAGCTCGCGTGAGTGCCATTTTCATCACTTCTGCCGGCTTTTCGTCAAGATCAGTCATGATCATCAGGCTGATCCAGTTTCTAATGGTGGCCCTGCCCAGTAAGGCTGCTGCATGTTTGACAGAGGTAACCCGGGTACGCAAGCCGGTAATTGGCGAATTAACGAACTTCAGTGTTCGTATACCCAGGGAAGCATCCCGACTCAGTATCTTTGCCAGATCGTCTATGGTGGAGTCGGGTTTGTTGATTTCGGACAGTAGTTGCAAAACCGTCAGTTTATTCGGGGGTAATCTGGCACCGCTTATTACCCGTGGTTTTGCAAAATAGTAGCCTTGAAAATAATCGAATCCGACCGCTTTTAAAGCCTCGAATTCTTCATTGGTTTCTACTCTTTCAACCAGTGAAAACCGGCCGGCCGCTTTGTCTGTGTTACGGAATTCCGCCAGCGCAGGCATACTGTAGTCGGTCAGGTCGTATTTGATGATGTCCGCATACGGTTTGACCGGTTCGAATTGCGGTTCGTTGGTGTAGTCGTCAAGTGCGATAGTGAAGCCCCGTGACTTCAGCGTACGAATGCCCTCAATAACTTTATCATTTACAATGACATTTTCTAATACTTCGAGAACACACCGCTCAGGCGGTAATACTTCCAGTAGCTGAGGATTCTCCAGAAAATAGTTAGTGCAATTTATAAAGGCAAAGTTTTTACCGACTAACGTGTTAAAACCAGCTTCTAAAATTGAGTTGACTATGACCGTCGCAGTGGCGGCATCCCCATCGACACCCGCTGAGTAGGAATTATTTCCGGAGGTGCGAAACAATAACTCGTATGCGAAAGTATTTCCATGCGTATCCAGAATAGGCTGACGGCCAACGAAGTATGACGACATTATCCGGACTACTCATGTTCAATGTATATAAGCTGTATGAGTCAGATCGGCAGATGTTATCGGTAATTAATCAAAATCGCCGATTATTGGTTCTCTGCGGGTCTCGTTACGTACCGGGCTCTGCAACCGAAGCTAAGTGCATTAACTACTAATCCGGTGTAAATACGCTGAATAACAGGTTTGGTATGCAATGCAAACGACTGTCGTCAGCTGGCCTTTCGAGTAAGCATTTGCAGTTGAGCGATCACCTGATCAATGCGATAACTGGTCGCATTAGAGATATCCTGGAATTCAAATCCGATACGCCAGGCCTTGGCACGTTCTAAATGTCTGCTGTGGCGTACCAGCGCCATCACCTCGAGTGTTTCTGATGATTCAAGCAGATCGAAACGGATAAGCAGCGGCTCAGCGTAGTCAGTAAGGCGTTTACCGTCTGTTTCAGGCAGTGAGATCGAGCAGCCGGTTGCGGAAATATCAAACAGACCGCATCCGTCTGAACTGGTGGGTTGATTATCTTCCGTGGGGGGCAGTGCGACCGATGCCGTGATTTTTGCCAGGCCCGTCACCGGTGCGCGAAAAGCCTGTCTGCGCTGAAAGTAATAGGCGATCTCGGGCAGATTGACTTCATAGCTTTCGTTTTCTTCCTCTCCGACTATCTGGTTGCAGCTGAGTTTTTCTACCCTGATATCTACGCCTTCGAGTGAAGTAGAAATAGTAAAGGTGCTGCCTTCAACGATTTTCCGGTGTACCACCGGGTCACGAACGAGGTCCAGCAGAAAAGTCTCTCCATCTTTTTCAATGTTGTTGATCACTGAAATACTGGATATGTCGGCATGACTGGGAATAACCGACAGCAACTGGTGAGAATCCTTGAGCGAACGAAGTAATGATCTGATTCTTGCGGGACTCTTTAGCAAAAACTCCTTTTTGCTTTGCTTTGTTGACAAAGGCGGAATTTCCTATGGCAAGTGTGGAGGGTCCTTTCTTCCGTTACCGTGATCTGAAAGCGGAAAGACTGGTAACAGGTGTGCTGCTACAACTCCCGTGCCATGTTGTGCCCGGACTCACTGTGAATAATCGGGTGCGGATCTATCAACTTCACGCCTATGCAGCGGCAGCAGCAGGGCGATGTTTCTGATATGCATATCCACGTTTTCTACTATTTTGGCATCTCCGCAGGGGCAGGGGCAGTTGCGAAAGGCCGGCAGGTCTGCCCGGTTGGCCGTCTATAAAACCGGCAGGCTTACATCCATTATGCCCCGGGTGTTACACCCTGTTACAAATGGATACCTGAAGGACATGTTTTATCCGGGCGGTGTGCCAATAATACAATGGCACTGCCGGTGCGCCCGGGCTTGCAATATTGTTTGTCTCAGTCAAAACAGGAAAATCTCTCATGGCGTTTCCATTCCCCAGGTATTTTCTCTGGTTGTTATTGTCAGTGCCTGCAATCGGTATGCTGGTGGCGCTGTCTCGTGGATCCATCACGTATGAGGGCTTGTTGCATCCGACAGGTGAATTCGCCGCACGGTTTATGATAATTGCCATGATCGCTACCCCGCTGAGGTTGCTATTTTCGGACAGTCGCTGGCCGTTCTGGTTGGTCAGAAATCGTCGTTACTTTGGCGTGGCGGCATTTGGCTATGCATTGCTCCACACGATTTTCTACATCATAGATATGAACTCTGTTCAGGCCATGCTTGATGAATTTTTCGCTTTGGGCATATGGACCGGCTGGGCGGCATTTCTTATTTTTATACCACTGGCAATCACGTCTAATGATGCCAGCATGCGGTTGCTCAGGCGCAGTTGGAAAATGCTCCAGAGAGGGGTGTATCCAGCGGCAATACTGACGTTGGTACACTGGATTTTTGTACACAATAACGTTGGCCCGGCCATGGTTCACTTCATCCCGCTGGCCGCACTGGAAACTTACCGTATTGTCGCGCAACGAAAACGCGGTCGTACAGCCGGTGCTGCGCAAGCAGATATCGATACAGCAAAAAGCAACTAACCCGAATGCAACTGCACAATGCAGTTATTGCATAAGCCAGACAACGATTAATCAACAGGTCATACAATGAAACACACAATTAAAATAACTTTTCTATCGGCATTGTTTATTGCCGTCAGCCACCAGAGTGTTGGCGCTACCGGTCTGCACACCTGCGACTCAGGGGACGAAGCAGGCTGGCAGAGTAAAGATGCGCTGCAGCAGAAGCTCACAGAGGAGGGATGGAAAGTGAGAAAGATCAAGGAAGATGGTGGCTGCTACGAAGTATACGCAACTACGCCGGAGGGACAGCGAGGTGAGGCTTATTTCCACCCGGAAACTTTTGAGCTGGAAATCATTGCCAGACGCGGCAAGGTGTTATACCGGAAAGAAGACTGACAAACCTTATAAAAACCGGTGCCCGCGATAGCTTGCCAGCGGTGCACCGGTTAGTGTACGAGATGCGTTCTGATAATATGTTAGCGTAGAGCCCCGGCTAATCAGTGTGCCTCACGTCGTGACAGTCGCATCATTGTTTTTCGTCATTGTCTGCAGTGTACTTATCCAAAGCACAATAATGGCGAGGATCAGTGACAACATTGAGCCGCCGAGTACGCCGAGTTTCATTGCGCTGTTGTACATCGGGTCAAGGTCTTCATAAGCCAGGGATCCGATAAAAAAGCTCATGGTAAACCCTATGCCAGTCGCGATTGCCGTGCCGTACAGCATCAACAGGTTTGCCCCTGCCGGTACAGAAAACCAGCCGGCGCGCAGACCGATCCAAAGCGGCACAAAAACCCCCAGCTGCTTTCCTGCAAATAATCCGATCGCAATGCCCAGCGTGAGCGGATTGGCAATCATTTGCCAGCTGATCCCGTCGAGAGAAACACCGGCGTTAGCCAACGCGAAAACAGGCAGGATGGCATAGCCGACCCAGGGATGCAGTGAATGCTCCAGTGAGCGCAGTGGTGATTGCTCACGAGGCGGTCGTGTACCGGCAGGAAGGTTTTTCGCCGTCAATGGAACTGCCAGTGCGACGATCACCCCTGCCAGAGTGGCGTGCACACCACTTTTTAACACCGCTACCCAGATCACCACACCGACAATGATATAGGCTGCGATTCTGGTGATATGCAGCATGTTCAGAATGACGAGTACCGCGATACCTGCGGCGGCAAAGCCGAGTGCAGTCACAGATAGATCGCTGGTATAAAACAGTGCAATCACAACGATTGCCGCCAGGTCATCAATGATGGCGAGCGACGCAAGAAATACTTTGACTCCCAGCGGGATACGCGAGCCGAACAAAGATAACACCCCGAGTGCGAATGCGATGTCAGTAGCGGACGGAATCGCCCATCCGCGAATTGCTATTGGATCGCGGAAATTGAGTGCCGCGAATATCAATGCCGGTACCACGAATCCGCCGATAGCCGCGACCACCGGCATCGCAACCTGACTCAATTTTGATAGCTGTCCCTCCAGTACCTCGCGTTTGAGCTCAAGGCCTACCAGTAGAAAAAACACGGCCATCAACCCGTCGTTAATCCACAACAAAATCGATTTATCGACGGTGAGCGCACCGACAATCACCGATGCCCGGGCGTTCAGGAACGCATTCATCTGCGCAGCGAGAGGCGAATTGGCAATGATCATCGACAGCACTGCCGCCAGGAACAGCAAAATACCTGCTGAGGCTTCCAGTTTTATGAATCTTTGCAGGGCGTTTCTGGGCACTATGACAACTCCAATGGCAACTTTGAGGAAAAGCGGTCGCTCGACAATGTCGATCAGGGGTTGAAAATAGTGTCTCTGACATTAAATAAAATTCGAAATAAACAGCAATTTACTTCGAAAATATCGAATAATAAAAATCTGCGTTTACGTCGAATTATTCGGGTTGGCGCTTTACACACAACAACGGAGCCCTGCGGTGGTGCAATTGAACTTCAACCATCTGCGATACTTCTGGACGGTCGCAAAAGAGGGGAGTATCGCCCGCGCCTGTGAGGTTCTGCACCTGACCCCCCAAACGATCAGTGGCCAGCTCAAAGTATTTGAGGAATCCATTGGCAACGCGTTGTTTCAGCGCTCGGGCAGAGGGCTGGTGCTCACTGACACCGGCAGGCTGGTCAAACAATATGCCGATGAAATTTTTGCGCTCGGTGGAGAGTTATCGCAACAACTGCGTGATGCCGGACCGGTAAATTCGTTTACAGTCGGTTTGGTTGACAGCATTCCTAAGCTGATTGCCTATCAATTGCTGGAGCCTCTGATCACGTCTGCCGATCCGGTGAAGCTGGTATGTCACGAGGGCAAAATAGATCAACTGTCGAGCGACCTGGCACTGCATAAACTCGATATGGTGTTAACCGACACACCACTGCCGGCGGGTCATGCCATTAAAGCCTACAACCATCACCTGGGCTCAACGCAGGTGGGTTTCTATGCACACCGGAGAATCGCCCGGAAATACAGCGCGAAGTTTCCTGCTTCATTGGAAGGCGCGCCCATGCTATTGCCGGTGCAGGCCAGCGCCATGCGCCGGGACCTCGATGACTGGTTCCTGCGAAACAGTATTCAGCCGAAAATTACCGGAGAGTTCGCCGACAGCGCGTTGATCAAGGCGTTTGGCGAAGCCGGCGCCGGCATCTTTCCAGCACCCGCAGCCATCAGTGAGCACATAGAGCAAACCTACCACTGCCGTTTTATCGGCAACGCCGACGGGATCAGCGAAAGCTATTACGCGGTTTCTGTGGAAAGAAAACTGAAAAACCCATCGGTGGTAAGAATGAATGAAGCGGCACACGAATGGTTGTCGAGCTGAGGACAATAGCAGGGCAGCCGGCTTGCTTACGGTTGCGCTGACCGGTGTGTGCAAAGCGAATACCTGTTGAGCGATATTCAGTGCAGTTGCTGCTCCGTCGGAGATTAATTTTTACTGATAACTTATTGATAAAAATCAGGCATCTGACTTTTCTTTAGTGTCGACTTGAAATTTTGTGTACAAGTTCCGGCTGAAGTTGTCGCTAATGATGTGCGGAGCGTCATAGTTCTGGTTGCTCCTGAATGGTGCGTCACATTGATCACGGCGCATTTTCTGTCTCACGGTTAGCATGAGGGCCAGTACATGCTTGTATTACGTCAGTCTGTTGTTTTGTGTTCTGTATTAAGTTTTCTACTTCCCGCTACCAGCGCAGCAATCGGAAAAAACCACTCGCAATCCCAGCCACTGCAATCGCTGACGTTGTCCCATACAGATATGTATTCACTTACCTATCAGCGCGGTGGTGAACCGCAGTCATCGCATTATCGGTCGTTGATACCTGAGCACACCGGACAGTGCTCGAGTGAATCAGATTCTGGTAGCGTGATGAGCGCAGTCAATGAACCGGAGTTGCCTGCTGTTCAATCAGCACGCAGTGTCAGTCATAAAGTAAACCGTGATTTTGCACCTCCGAGTTTTGACGGTAACCCCGGATTAATTTACCCGCTGTCAAAAACCTACCTGGCAGTGACCAACAGCCGCTGAAGGCAAAAAGTATCCACAAATGTCCGCTGGAACCGGCCCTTTCCGCGCCAGCGGACAGGGCGTAGCAGAGAGACATACCTGCATGCTGCTAGCAGCAGCTGTGCTTACCGGCTGGTTTATGGTCGGGTACCCGGTGACGTATGCATGATCTGTGGTCACGGTGTTTCGTTGCCACCAACACTGATGGTTATGGCGGTATCTTTGGGTATGCATGCGCTATGCACATCGTTGTTATTGCTCTGATCATTGCTATGGTGTTCACCCGCTACTGCGACGGTGCTGATTCCTTTCGTAGCGTAACCTGCCTCTAAGAACGAATCGTACAGCTTGTCGGTACGCCGAAGGGCAGATCAATTGGAATATATTCACTTACCCCTGTATAGAAGGCCGTTGTTAACTGGGTTGTCTTATACGATGCTGGGCGGCTGCGCCTCAGCTATCCCTGGTTGCAGGCATTGACTTCATGGTAATCGCCAGGCGGTAAGCCGTCGAAAAAAACACTGCATAGTCAAAGCGTAGCTGGTCACTTATACCTCGCTGAAATTGTCAATGTCTGAGGTCTCCGGGCATCGTCAACGGTGCCTGTCACCGCGGCGCGCGTCTGTGC
>JAHDHK010000194.1 GCA_020631335.1 Chromatiales bacterium | reverse complement strand
CAGCCACAGTGGTTACTAACAAGGCTGCGTCTTTTTAACTGGCGCCCTGCAAACCTATGTATAGATATTCAGTACCCCCTCCGCTGTTGCCTTTTGAATAATCTGCACTGATGAGTATGCTCGACGCCTTATGGACGGTCATCACACCGCTCAATCTCGTATCAACGATCAGCGGCGTGTGTCTGGGTATTATCTGGGGCGCACTGCCCGGCTTGTCCACCACAATGGCGATGGGTCTGCTGATTGGTTTATCGGCCGGCATGCCCCAGGATATCGCCATATGTTTTATGCTGGGCGTCTATACCGGCAGTGTTTTCGGCGGTGCTATCTCCGCGGTGTTAATTAATATTCCGGGTACGCCCGACGCTGTGCCAACGATGATCGAAGGGCATCAGCTTGCACGCAAAGGAGAAGGCGGCAAAGCACTGGGCATGGCGATTGCGGCTTCATTCGTCGGCGGCACTATCGGCATTGTGATGCTGGTATTGTTTATTCCACTGATACTCACCTTTGCCCTGCACTTTCGTTCATGGGAAATGTTCTGGCTTGCGGTGATCGGCATCATGGTCTCCGGCTCTATGTCTGCCGGAACCATGCCGCTAAAAGGCTGGATAGCCGGTTGGCTGGGTATGTTAGTCGCACTGGTGGGTCTTGATTCGATTCACGCCGTACCGCGTTTTACGTTTGGTTCGATGGCCCTGTTCGATGGCATATCCTACGTCGCTATACTGATCGGGCTGTTCGGTATGGCCGAAATATTCCGTACGCTGCCATCGAGCACGGCACCGGCAATACCGGATACGGTCGGTCGTATTATCCCGTCTGCGAGTATGTTGAAAAAATACATTCCCGCATCCATACGCTCAGGTGTACTGGGCACAACCATCGGTGCGATACCCGGTGCCGGCGCTAACGTCGCGTCGTTTCTCGCTTACGATATCGGGCGTCGGCGTGCCAGGCCCGAAGAAAAAGCCCGCTGGGGTAAGGGCAGCTACGAAGCCATTGTCTGCGCCGAAACCGCCAACAATGCCAACATCGGCGGGTCAATGCTGCCGACGCTGGCACTGGGTATACCGGGTAATGCGCCAGCGGCTGCGTTGCTGGCGGCACTGACCCTGAAAAATGTCGTGGTTGGCCCGACAATAGAAATTGACCATCCGGGTTTAATCTATTTTATTTACGCAGCGCTCTTTGTGGCCAACATGCTGATGTATCTGGCAGCGTTTGCACTGATAGGCCCCTGCGTCAAACTGTTCAGCCTGCCCAGAGGCATCTTAATGCCGTTGATTATTCCCGTTTGTGTCATTGGTGCCTTTTCAGTCAAGTTATCGATGTTTGATGTATGGATTATGTTTTTTGCAGGCGTTGCCGGCTGGGTGCTGTCGATTTTCAGATTTCCGGTGGCCCCTATCGTACTCGGGGTAATTCTGGCACCACTGGCAGATGAAAACCTGCGACGTGCGCTGTTGCTGTTTAAAGACAAAGACACCGCATTTATTCTGTCGCAAACGATCGGGACAGTTCTAATGCTGTTTGTACTGCTGGTCATCGTCGAAGGTATATTCAGGGCATTTCGCTCTGTTCGGTCCTCTGCATAACCCTGAGCTGTAAAGTGAAAACACACACCAGAGCAATAAAGTGAAAAAAGAAACCAAAAGCATCGGATTAGCCGTGATCGGTTGCGGCACCATCGGCAGAATCCGCTCGGTACTCGCACGCGACTATCCGGGTGTAGGCTGGATCGGCCTGTGTGATTTAAAGCCGGAACTCGGAGAGAAACTGAAAAATGATACCGGGGCTGATTTTTTCACCACCGACTACCGCGAGCTACTGTCGCGCCCCGAAGTCACAGCAACCATTATTGCCACCGACGAGAACTTTCACTTCGACCCGACCATGCTTGCCATAGAGCACGGCCACAGCCTGTTCATTGAAAAACCGCTTGCCACTGATGCCCGGGAATCAGCGCAGATTCTGGCAGCCATAGAACAGGCCGGCGTTGATGCGGTGGTAGGTTATACCCAACGCTTCAGACGCCGCTTCCTGGCGGTTAAGGAAAAACTCCTTACCGGACAAATAGGCGATGTGCATTCGGTGGTTACGCGTGCGTTCATGAATCGCATGGTGCCGATAGCCACGGTCAGCCGCACTCAGGATCGCTCAACACTGACGCCGATGGTGGTTTCCGGCACACACAGTCTGGATATGTCGATGTGGTTGATGGAAGGCAAAACACCGGTATCAGTATTTGCGCAATCGACAGATAAGGTGCTTGGAGAATATGGAACGAAAGACTCCACCTTCGGTGTCTTTACCATGTCTGACGGTACCATCTGGTCAATGAATATCAGCTGGTCACTCCCCGAAGTCTGGCCGGGCGCGGTTTACGGGATTGAAATCGGTATTGTCGGCGACAAAGGCGTTATCGATATCGAAGACACGCACCGCGATCTGGTACTGGCCAGCAACGTTCCTCAGGGAGCAGGTTATGCACCGGAAGGTTTCGAACCGGGTGCCCCGCGCCATGTGGATTTTCTGACCAGCTATCCGCCCGGAGATATTCATGACGGGCAGCTGTGGGGGCCGATGCGTGAAGAAACCATATCCTGGTATCAACGCGTTTATGCCGGCCTGTCCACCCCGCATGCAACTGCTGCTGAAGCTCATAGAAATCTGCTCATGACGATGGCCATGGATGTCTCTGCCAAACGCAATGAGTCAATGGCGCTGCCCGCCGACCCGACTGAACTGATGGCCGAGCTTAACCCGAACTAACTGCAGGAAGCGTTTTACCTTGTCTATATCAATACATTTTGCAGGCTATCAGGGCGAGCGCTCTGTCCATACACGGGCAGGCAGGGTGTTCTGTGAATCGATCAAACGACAGGCTGGTGGCACCGTTACCGTAGAGTTTGAAGAAAATATTGTACAAAGCGGTGCACAGGCCGCCGATCTGCTGAAGAAAACAGAAAGCGGCGAAATAGACGGCTGCTACTTTTCATCGAGCTATCTGGCGGCACGTATACCCGAGCTCGGTTTGTTTGATCAGCACTTTGTGGTACCTGACCGGCAGCACGCCTATGCTGTGCTGGACGGCACACTGGGTGAGCGGTTAAAACAGGAAGTCGAAAGTAAGACCGGGTTTAAAGTACTGGGTTACTGGGATAATGGTGTGCGCAACATCTCTACCGCTGAGCGCCCCATCAGAACCCCGCAGGATTGCGTTGATCTCAAGATTAGAACACTGGCTAACGACAACCATCAAAGGGTATTCCGTTCACTCGGATTCGAACCAATGAAAATCGATGTTCGCGACCTGCCCGAAGCGGTACTCTCCGGCACGGTGGATGCGCAGGAAAACCCGCTTACCAACATCTATAACTTTGACCTGCACAAAACGCATAGATACATCACTCTGACGCGCCATCTACTGGGAGTTGCACTGCTGTTGTTCAATAAAGATACCGTCAATGCCTGGCCCGAGTCGTTAAAATCCGTGGTTGCCACTGCTGCCGGCGAGGCGACAAAAGAACAACGAAAGTTCGCACAGGAAGACGACCGCATTTGCACCGAAGCGCTAAAGGCAGACGGCTGTGAACTGATAGAACTCACCGACGCACAACGAGCGGCCTTTACCAAAGCCACAGAAGCAGAAGTCAATCAGACCCGCACTCAATTCAGCCAGGCGTTTATTGATCTTTTTAACAGCGACCTTGCCAGTGTTAAATAACTAAACTGAAGGTATATAAGCCGACAAGCCCATACAGACCAGCATAAATACTGCACAAAGGCACAGTATCAACAGGTAAAACAATCGGCGTTAGCTCTCATCGTTTTACGAACTCATAACCTCTGTACACCCAGCTCGTCCGCCAATACATCAAGGCGTTCACGCAACTCAGGTGCGACAGGAATACCATGAGCGCGTCGCTCCTGCGTAACCGCTGCCAGACGCTCGCCGGGCAGGCGAATTTCATTGTGCCCGGGCAGCAACGCAGAAGATTTCATCTGTCGCCACACCTCATCAATTTCCTTTTTAAATAGCTCCGCATCAGCAAACGCCCCGATATCCAGCGCAACAACAAATTGCCCGGTATTGGTAACCGTTTCACTGTCGGCGTTAAAGTCGATGACATCACGACCAAACGCAGCACCGTTAAGCGTGCCGGCAAGAATGCCGAAAATCAGCGAAAGTCCATAGCCTTTCGGTCCGCCTATCGGCAGCAGAAAGCCTTCTGCCGCGCGTGCGGGGTCTGTCAGGGGCTGCCCGTGACGATCAATCATCCACCCTTCCGGCATTTGCTCACCGCGCTGTGCCGCTGTTTTTACCTTGCCATAGGCAGCGACGGTAGTGGCCATATCGAGCACTATCGGCGGATGATTTGCTGATGGAATCGCCACCGCAATCGGATTGGTACTCAACAGCATATCGGTACCACCCCAGGGAGGCAGATGATTAGCACTGCCCACCGCCACGTACAGGCCGATCATATCTTTTTGCAATGGCATCATCGCATACAGCGAAGCTGGTCCTGCATGATTCGAGTTTCTGCAGCCAACCCATGCCACGCCAGTGGTCTCTGCCTTTTGCATTGCCAGTTCAGCGGCATGGCTCATGACCAGATGACCCAGTGCGTTGTCTCCGTCAATCAGTGCGGTAGCAGTCCGCTCTTCCAGTGTATTTATTGAAGGCGAAGTATTGATACCCCCTGACTGAATTCTCTTTACATACTGCGGCAGCCGAAACACGCCATGCCCATCCTGACCGATTAGATCAGCCTGTGACATTAAATCGGCAGTTTTCGCGGCATCAGCAGTTCGGATGCCTGCCGCGACGAGACAACGCGCTATAAATTTCGAAAGCGTGGCTTGAGAAGGGTTATTCGACAATGAATCCATAGGAATCTACACCAATAATAAACACGCTTAGCTGCAATCTGTTCGTTTTCAAACCAACTGGAATCAACACGCATCGCGGCCGATCAATTCGCATACCATACTTTATCACTAATCGACGATAAAACCGTACTTCACGCTATGACTTTTCCGCCCCTACCACGACCACTGCGGCAGCCACACCCGACGAGCTTTCAAAACCTCCTGCATGGTTGTCCACTCCTTCGCAACCGTGTGAGTTCAACGGATTCCATTTTCAATTAAGGTGGGCACAGAGTATCCACTGCTCTCTGTTACCTATGTGTGATGGTTGACATTAATTAGCGATGCCAATTCCTTGTGGTGTATTGTGCATGTCGTAAACGAGTTGGCAGCGCCACTCAGAACCATACTCACACGGACACACGTTAGCTGAATAAAAAGATACGTGTCGAAATATCACTACACAATAATTTCACACAATGGCAGTTTCACTTTTTTAAGGCTCTACCGTATAGCTTACTTCCATACTCCCTTTCGTACACCGCATTAGACTACCGTCAACAGCCCGGATCGTATTCGTACTGCTTGCTGTTGGTAAAACCGAATTTTATTTTCGCATTTAGAGCATTCAATGGCCTTTTATAACGTATGACTTTTTCCGGAACCATGGCTTTGGGTGAGCGAGCCATACATCTGCCTGACAAAAAGAGCCTTGTAAGGTTGATACCCTTCTGAATCAACAACAATTAATCGCAGTTGTGTATTACTACAGACACATTTACAACAGGCACAATAGTCAACATTATTCCCTTTGTTCTTGTCTTCCTGGTATCACAGTGTCTGCCAGGCTAACCTGAAGTAGCCAGCGGAAGGAGGAGGAGCCGATTGCGCAGCATAGTGATACTAAACACCACAGCCCGCCAGATGCGTCAGAGCCCACTGATCTGTCACATCACCCACACTACACGTTCATCAAAAATTTAATTTTATCCTTTAATGCTTACAGCTCCTGCCACGTCAGCACGCTCTGCGACTGACAGATACGGCAGGCTAGCTGGGAATATATTCCCATTTACTATCGATACAGACAAAAGTAGATTCGATAAAAGTTAAATTGTTTAACGGCTCGAGGCTTTCAGTAATCGGAGATGTTACGATTTTCAGCTTACATGTAAATTCAACCACACTTACGATAGCGCCACTGCAGCAGCCAGACAAAATACGAAGCCCGGCAATATAGTTTTTACTGAATGCAGCGAAACTGACCGGAGCCGCGAATAACAGCAGTCGGACGGTATTTGTAAAATATTTAAGATCAAAGAGAAGTTAAATGAGCATTTCTGAATCAATCCTCTACTTTCTGGCCAAGAAAATGTCCAGCAGTGAGGTTGCACACTCAGACGATATGAAGTCAGCACTTCAATCCGATGACAGCTATGCCCAATACCGACTTTCATTAATCGAGACAGTGACCGATGCTGCGGAGCGCTTTAACGTACCGATAAAAGATAAAGTTGTGTTAGACCTCGGCTGCTATGACGGAGCGATTAGCGAGGGTTACCTGGACTATGGCGCAAAGGAACTTTACGGCGTAGACATCGACAGCAAAGCCATTCAAACCGCGCAGGCAAACAGAAGCAAAGAAAATATTCATTTTCTGGAAAGCACCAAAACCAGCATTCCACTGGACGACAACTCAATTGACACCATTGTGTGCTACGACGTATTCGAACACGTAGAAAAACCCGAAAAAGCATTGTTGGAAATCAACCGAATACTAAAGCCGGGTGGTCAGATACTAATTGGAACCTGGGGATGGAAGCATCCGTTCGCACCGCATCTGTGGTCTACAATGCCTGTGCCCTATGCTCACGTATTTTTTTCCGAAAAAACTGTTTTACGAACATGCAAACGGGTTTACGAATCGGATTGGTATCAACCCACATTTCATGACTTTGACGAAGACGGCAACCGTAAGCCCGGCAAATATGATCATGAAGAGATACCCACCGACTATCTCAACAAATATTTAGTCAGCGACTTTAAAAAGGCGTTTAAAGATTCTCCGCTCGAATTCAATTTATATCCTCAGCCTTTTGGTTCTCGTTTCGCGCGCTGGTCACGGATTTTTCTCAATACCCCGTGGATAAGCGAATTTATTACCGGATACCTGTGGGTAGTATTGAAGAAGCCGACAACCACATAATTTTCATTAGGTATTTTTTCAGAGTCGATTTAATAAGTTGCTCAGTGCTGTAGAACATCCACAGCACGGTCTGCTCAGCTGTGAGTGAAATTCATACCGACCCGCCATACCGACCCGCCTGCGTGGAGTCACCTGCTCCACGCAGCACTGCATAACTCCCCATACATTTATTCCCGATTGCAGCCCATAGATACCGCACCATACCCCATAGCTGGTAGCCAGCCCGACTCAACCACAGAAGTTATTTCCTGTTATCGGAAGTCAACTGCCGCCAGGCGCAGTCATCACGGAAGCCGGCTGGCGTTGACCCGATTTTTCGCTTAAAAAATTTACTGGAGTTTGTGGCTTCTGAAAACCCCAACCGGTGAGAGATCTCGGCAATTGAATACTGACTGTGCACCAGCAATCGCTGAGCTTCCAGTGCCAGCCGGTTGTCAATGGCGGCTTTGGCACCATAACCGGATGCTGAGCGACAGGCTCGATTCAGTGAACTTTCCGAATAACCCAATCGTTTGACGTAGTACTTAACCGCATGCTCGGTGGCAAAGCTTGTTTCCAATTCATGAAGAAAGTCGATAAAAGCTCGATGCTTTTTACCAGACTGCCGTTGCTCTTTCACATAAACATTCCGCTGACAGCGCGCCAGGCGCATCAGGATCACCTTTAACTGACTTCGTAGCAGAACATTATCGAGGTCACTACCATCGTACTGTGAAAAGTCGTGCTGAAATCGTTTTATATCTGCGGCAATGCGGGACTTCTCTTCGCCTCTGAGCAACAGGCAGGTCTGCCACTCAAGTACTGACACCTGATCACGATCAGCCATCACCTGCCAGACATCGGTGGAGGGCAGCGCTGCCGGATCAATCAGGAGGCAGTCTGCCCGATAAGTGTCGTCGCCACTCCACTGCTGCACCTGCCCCGGCCGCACAAACACAATGGACCCTTCAGCCACGCTGTAGCGCTGAAAGTCAACCGTGTGATAACCACGCCCGGATGAAACAAAAATCAGCACATAGAGCCCTACTCGCTCTGCCCTGCCGATTAGATCCGGGTTCAGCTTCATTCTGATGCTGGCCACACTCAGTGGCTCGATCCCCAGCGCGTTGAGCTGTGCGTTTTGAAACCGGACCTGACGCAATTCTGTGTTGGTTTCACCTGTCATAGAAATTCGACAATTTTCTCTTTTGACCGATTTTGATCATTGAATGCATTGTTTCAATCTTTCCGATTCCTGTAAATAGGCTAAAAATAGCCCCATCAGAAACGCACCCGTCCAATCTGACTAAATCTTATCAGGAGAAGCTTATGGCTACCACACTGGCGAAACTCGCTATGGTTGCAACCACAACAGCGCTGTGTGCCTGTACCTCACTCACAGTGGTTAACGCTGAAGACATGACAAACAAAAGCAAAGTGGTTGAATTGCTCAAGAGCATTGAAACCGGCGACACGACACCCATCGCCTATATCAACCCCGAGAACTACATCCAGCATAATCTCGCGGTTGGCGACGGACTGGCAGGATTCGGAGAGGTCCTGAAAGCGCTTCCTCCCGGTTCGGCCAGGGTCAACACTGTCCGCGCGTTTGAAGATGGTGACTTCGTCTTTACCCATTCAGAATACGACTTTTTCGGCCCGAAGATCGGCTTCGATATATTCCGTTTTGAAGACGGATTGATCGTCGAACACTGGGACAACCTGCAGGAAACACCAACGCAAGCCAACCCCAGTGGCAGATCCATGATAGACGGCCCGACCGAAGCTACCGACCTGGACAAGACCGAACAGAATAAAAGCCTGGTTCGGGAGTTTGTCGAGGCGATTCTTGTCAACAGTGAAATGGAAAAGCTACCCGTGTACTTCGACGGCGACAATTATATCCAACACAACCCGATGATCGGCGACAATGTCTCCGGCCTGGGTAAAGCGCTGCAGGACATGGCTGCACAGGGAATTACCATGAAATATGATCAGGTTCATCAACTGCTGGGCGAAGGTGATTTTGTGCTGACAGTCAGCGAGGGCTCGTTCGCCGATAAACCTACCGCTTTCTATGACCTGTTCCGGGTGGAAAACAACAAAATTGCAGAACACTGGGACATCATAGAGACGATTCCTCCACAAAGCGAATGGAAGAATACAAACGGAAAATTCTAACAGGCTATAGATACACCCGTTGACAATAGCAAGCTAAAAACCTCCGTGTGAACAGCACGGAGGTTTTTGTATGTAGATAGTAACATCGGTTGCAGAGGGAGTACCGGCGTTACCGGGTCAGCCTTTTTTTATCACTATCGTTGTAGTGACTTACATACCTTGTAGAACTGATGTCCGGTTACACCGCTCACATCGAAAGTAAGCGTCAACCAGTAATGCTAAACAGAAAGCCAGTCAGGTTATTTACTCTCAGCAGCTTATTCTCTTAACTACGCTTATACCCCACCACGCCATAGTCAATTGAACGACCTAACATAATGTTGGCCGCCATCAATCCACTCATTACTGTTCCTTCTACGCAACCAACGTTCAATGGCTGCCAGGTCCAGTCTCCGGTGATGATCAGGTTATCGAAATCAGTATCGTCTGTTCGCATTCGATGTTTTGTGGTTTTAGGCAAAGAGAGCGTATAGCGCTCGGTGGGGTCCATATTAACTCGCCAGAACTGCGCATCGAAACGTGCCTCGCCACTGGCATTCCCAGGATCAGTCAGTACGGACCAGTCCAGCTCTCCATTTGCTTGTGTAACTTTCGGCCAAAGGAACCCAGGATTAGTTCTTAACCAGTCGAGCGCAAGGTCTTTCACTGCCTGACGCTCGCGTTCAGGTGCATCCTTGTCGTTTATCGGAGGAATATCACCGGTGGTTGCGCCACAAAAGTAGGCGATGTTGTTCATCGGCGATGTCGACGGCCATTGCTCGCGATCAATCAGCTGGCTCATATCAGCCCATGTGTTGAAGGGTTGGGCATAGCTGTCAATAATCGGGCTCGGTTGAGTCCATCCCATGTCTGCAAGATCCGGCTCTAACCAGAGTTGCATTGCAAGCGTCCGTGTGGTCTTCACCTGATCCGTCATGTCTTTCCAACGGGAACTTGACGAGATCAGCTCATTACAGATGAATTGATGTGAAGCAACCGGGATGCCCAGAACCACAACATCAAAATCCACACCGAGCTGAAGCGTCGTTTTTTTAACCGGAGACCAGGAATTCCAGAACGATTCAAGGTTTACATTTCCATTTTTTAGCGCATCACCCTGCTCGAGTTGATCGTAAAGCGGCTTTGACGGCCAGCATGCAAGCTCATTTACTTGTACAAAGGGATCGTATTCACCATCCTTTGTCGTCGCTTGAATACTCAGATCGATTGAGTCGATAGTGTTTCCATCAGCAGAAACGTGGAGTTGATCTACCTGATGGAAAAATTTGAATTCCACACCCCGTTTTTTTAATACCTGGTACATGGGCCCGAAAATAGTATCTCCCATGCCAGCCTGCATTTTCCAGAATACGGAACCCCGGTAGGTCAGAGTCATCCGGATAGCAAAGTGCAGAAAACTCCCCGCACCGAATGAAGGCTTTTCAGTGTCGCCGTCCTCGTAGGCAAACATCAGATCATACATACCGTGGATTAGCGCACTGTTGCAGGTGGTATCGCTTGCACCGTGCAATCGCAACCATTCCGTCGCATCCAGCTCGTCGAGTGCATCGAAGTCAATCACACCCGACAGGAGTCCCTTACTGGCCACACCAGTGATCGCTGCGTGTGCAAAATCGACAAGCACATAGAGGTGCCGGGCAAGATCATTATCAAGGTAGCCACCATGCCGCTTGTCATTCCATGCTTTCAGGCGACGTGCAATGAAATGCACGCCATGGTGGGGCTGAACAGGAGGTTTAGCC
>JAHDHK010000193.1:2362-11162 GCA_020631335.1 Chromatiales bacterium | reverse complement strand
AGCTAATTTTCTTGCCAAATGGTACAAAGAAAATGCTACGGAATTCTCTGAACGCAAGTATCAAAAAACACTCAAAAAACCATTAAAATCAGGATGTGTGATTGCTATTTGTATGCAACGTGATCCAGAAGAACGCGTGCCTGAATGGGAAGAGATTGCTGCGGTAGCTGCTGCGGTTGAAACCGGTCACCCGGTACTTGCAGTGGAAGGTGACAGTGCATTCGGATTTTCAGGCATGGAGGTCGAAACTATCTGTCGATATAACCTGCCAGTATGTATTGTTGTTTTTAACAATAACGGTATCTATCGAGGTACCGATGTGAATCCTGCCGGTAGTGATGTTGCACCGACAGTATTTGTGAAAGATTCGCGCTATGAAAAAATGATGGAAGCGTTTGGTGGTGTCGGGGTGTATGCAACCAGCAGGGATGAATTGACGCGTGCCGTAAATGAAGCACTCGATAGCGGAAAGCCGACTTTAATCAATGCTATTATCGATGAGAATGCCGGAACAGAGAGTGGTCGTATCGGCAATTTGAATCCGCAGAGCGTGGTGAAAAAATAACACTGTGAATTTTACAAAAAAGTTATCAACCGTTCGCCGGCTACTTAATCTTAGTCAATAGCATATTCTGGTAATTCTCTATGAAAGCATTAGAAGGCATAAAAGTACTGGACTTTACACATGTTCAATCGGGTCCTACCTGCACACAGTTGTTAGGATGGTTCGGTGCAGATGTAATTAAAGTCGAGCGGCCCGGTGTCGGTGATGCAACTCGCAAACAGCTGGTTGATGTACCCGGTGCTGACAGTCTCTACTTCACCATGCTCAATCATAATAAGCGTTCTATAGAGCTCAACTCCAAGAATGAAACCGGTAAAGAAGTGCTTACCCGTCTTATTGAAGAGTGTGATGTGCTGGTAGAGAATTTCGCGCCGGGTGCGCTTGATCGCATGGGGTTCTCCTGGGAGCGTATTCAGGAGATCAACCCTAAAATCATAATGGCTTCTATCAAGGGTTTCGGGCCTGGTAAATATGAAGACTGCAAGGTCTACGAGAACGTGGCGCAGTGCGCTGGCGGTTCTGCATCTACCACCGGCTTTCTGGATGGTCCGCCACTGGTAACCGGTGCTCAAATCGGTGATTCCGGTACAGGATTGCATTTATGCCTGGGTATCGTGACCGCGTTGTTTCAAAGAGAGCGTACCGGTCGCGGTCAGAAAGTCAGTTGCGCCATGCAGGACAGCGTACTGAATCTGGCTCGGGTCAAGCTGCGTGATCAGCAACGCCTTGACGCAGGGCCGCTTAAAGAATACTCGCAGTTCGGTGAAGGTATTCCATTCGGTGACACCACGCCACGCGCAGGGAACGACTCCGGTGGCGGGCAACCCGGTCGAATTCTCAAGTGTAAGGGCTGGGAGCAGGACCCGAATGCCTACACCTACTTTATTGTGCAGGCAGCAGTATGGGAAAAGGTATGCGATGTCATCGGTAAGCCGGAGTGGAAAACTCAAGAGGGCTATGCCACTCCGCCTGAGCGTCTCGACAAACTGAATGAGGTGTTTGACGCAGTAGAAACCTGGACCAAAACGAAAACCAAATTTGAAGTCATGGAAATTTGTAACCCGAAAGACATCCCGGTCGGGCCGATTCTATCCATGAAAGAAATCGCCGAAGACGAAGGTCTCTATGCCACGGGTACCATGGTTAAGGTAGACCATCCGGAACGTGGTGAGTATTTGAGTGTGGGTTGTCCGATTAAACTGTCTGATAGCGATGTTGATGTGGTACGGTCACCATTGCTTGGTGAACACACATCTGAAATTTTAAAAGATGTTCTTGGCTACAGCGGGTCTGACTTACAGCGTGTAATCGACTCTGGTGCAGTCGGTGAAGTGAATAGCTGATTGTAAACAGAGGAATCCGTAATGCGTTTAATAGTGATGGGTCAGCAGGCGTTCGGTAAAGATGTACTTGCAAAAATACTGGATGCCAAAACTGATGAAGTCGTGGCTGTGTATTGTGAGCCCGATAAAGACAAAGCAGATCCCATAAAAGAGTTTGCGTTGGAGCAGGGGATCCCGGTGGAGCAGCCGGCTCACTTCAAGGACGACGAGACACTTCAAAAGCTCCGTTCTTATGACGCTGATCTAATGGTGATGGCTTTTGTTAATGTATTCGTGCCTGAATCAGCGCGTGATATACCGAAGCAGGGTTCTATCTGCTTCCATCCGTCACTGCTGCCGTTGCATCGTGGTCCTTCCGCTGTCAACTGGCCTATCATTATGGGTCGCACTGAGTCGGGCTACTCGTGGTTTTATCCGACAGATGGCCTTGATGAAGGTGATGTGCTGTTGCAATGGCAATGTCCCATTGAACCTGATGACACTGTCATCAATCTTTATTTTAAAAATATCTACCCCTCTGCAGTAGATTCGGTTCTTGAGGTTTGTGATCTGTTCCGAAGTGGCAATCCGCCACACATTGAGCAGGATGAAACACAGGCAACTTATGAACGTCGATGTACAAAGAAACATGCGCAAATTGACTGGTATAAGCCTGTCGGTCAGGTCTACAACCTGATCCGCGGTACTAACCCGGCACCGGGTGCATGGACTACTCACAACGGTGAAGAATTAAGTGTTTATGATTCTGCTATGGTCGAAGGTGACGGTATCGCCGGCAGAGTGATGGATATCAATGACGACGGCGTAACGATACAAAGCGTCGGCGGACGGATACTGATGAAAAGGGTAAAGCCTAAAGGCGGCGCTAAGCTCGCTGCAAGCGAATGGGCTGCTTCCTGTCAACTGGCCGTTGGCGATACACTTGGCCACTAACCCAACCCCACAGGAACTGACATGGCTGTAAAAACAGATATTGAAATAGCTCGCGAAGCTACCAAGCAACCCATACTGGATATTGGCAGCAAGCTGGGAATTCCTCCCGAGTCGCTTGTCCCTTACGGGCACGATAAGGCTAAGGTATCCGCTGAGTTTATTGACGCTCAGAAAGGTAAAGAAGACGGCAAGCTGATTCTGGTAACGGCGATCAATCCGACGCCTGCCGGTGAAGGTAAAACCACCACGACAGTAGGGCTGGGAGATGGTCTGAACGCCATTGGTAAGAAGGCCATGGTTTGTATTCGCGAAGCTTCGCTGGGTCCCTGTTTTGGTATGAAGGGCGGGGCTGCCGGTGGTGGCTATGCGCAGGTGGTGCCCATGGAGGAAATGAACCTGCATTTTACCGGTGATTTTCACGCCATAACGTCAGCGCACAACCTGCTGTCAGCCATGATCGATAATCACATTTACTGGGGTAACTCTCTGGAAATCGATTCACGTCGTGTAGTTTGGCGGCGGGTGCTCGACATGAATGATCGTGCGTTACGACAGATCACGACCAGTCTGGGTGGTGCCACCAACGGATTCCCGCGTGAAGCCGGCTTTGATATTACGGTTGCCTCAGAGGTTATGGCAATTTTGTGCCTGGCTAATGATCTCGATGATCTGCAAAAGCGTCTTGGGGATATTATCGTGGCCTATCGTCGCGACAAGTCACCCATCTACTGTCGCGACATAAAAGCCGATGGCGCGATGACTGTTTTGCTGAAGGATGCCATGCAACCGAATCTCGTGCAGACGCTCGAAAACAACCCGGCGTTTGTTCATGGTGGTCCGTTTGCCAACATAGCGCATGGATGTAACTCGGTTATTGCCACTAAAACTGCACTTAAGCTCGCTGACTATGTAGTGACAGAAGCCGGTTTCGGTGCCGATCTGGGGGCAGAGAAATTTCTGGATATCAAATGCCGTAAAGCAGGTATAGCACCTTCGGCGGTGGTACTGGTTGCAACCATTCGAGCGATGAAAATGAATGGAGGGGTAGCCAAGGAAGATCTCAATGCAGAGAACGTCAGCGCAGTTGAAGAAGGTTGCAAAAATCTCGGCAGACATATCGAAAATCTCAAGCAATACGGTGTGCCTGTAGTGGTTGCTATCAATCACTTTACGCTCGACACCGAGGCTGAAATTGCGGCATGCCAGAAGTTTGTGGAGAGTCAGGGTGCTGAGGCTATTGTATGCAAGCACTGGGCTCACGGTTCTGAGGGAACTAAAGATCTGGCGCAAAAAGTTGTCGATATCATTGACAAGGGTGAGGCCAACTTCAGTACGCTCTACCCTGATTCCATGCCACTGATGGATAAAATCGAAACAATCGCGAAGAAGATCTACCGCGCGGATGAAGTAATTGCAGATCAGTCGATCAAAGACCAGCTTAAGGCATGGGAAGAAGCCGGATACGGTGACTTGCCGGTTTGTATTGCTAAAACACAGTATTCGTTTTCTACTGATCCCAATTTGCGTGGTGCACCGACCGGGCACAATATCCCGGTGCGTGAAGTTAGATTATCAGCCGGTGCCGGTTTTATTGTCGCGATATGCGGAGCAATTATGACAATGCCGGGTCTGCCAAGGCAGCCAGCAGCGGAAGTCATCATGCTGAATGATGATGGAGAAATAGAGGGCTTGTTTTAACTGGTAAAACCGTTCTTTTTATAAAAAACGTAAAGCTTCACTTTAATACATATACACATGCGCAAACCCGTCAGGATGACGGGTTTGCAAGAGTGTTTAGTGCGGTATTAGCAGACATCTTTAAAGCGGAAAGTGAGGTAATAGGTATTTCTGTAAGTAGCAGGATTGTTATCTTTACAGTTCAAAGTCGCGAGTGTAATGTGGTATCAGGGACAGTCGCAAAAAAGATAGTAAATAAAAACAAGAAGTGCACAGGGATGAAGAGTTGGGTTTTGTGTAAACAGGGTTATTGAAATGCCAGAAAGTACGATGATTAGTCTGGCGGCTGGCACTTGCCGGTAAAACTTAATCTTTCCACACTGGAGGAAATATGAAAAAATTTTTAAAATCAATTCTACCGCTGGCAGTGGCAGCCACTGCAACGGTTACTTTCTCTGCGAACGCGTTAGCAGCAGACTGGAAGCCAAAGAAGCCTGTTGAATTTATTATCATGGCTGGCACCGGTGGTGGTGCAGATCAGATCGCCCGCTTACTGCAGGGACTTATCGAAAAGAAAAATCTCTCGCCGCGGCCTTTCATTCCAATCAACAAGCCGGGTGGCTCTGGCGCAGAAGCGCTTCGTTACCTTCAGGATAAAGAAGGTGATGATCACACCTTGCTGGTAACGCTGAACAGCTTCTATACCACGCCTATCATTCAGGAAGACCTCGGTGTAGATGTGTCCAAGTTCACTCCTGTCGGTCGTATGGCGCTCGATACTTTCCTGTTGTGGGTCCACAACGATCAAGCCGATATAAAAGACCTCGATAGTTATGTCGCAGCGGTTAAGTCCACAGGTAACAGCTGGAAAGTGGGTGGCACAGGATCCGGACAGGAAGATTCTATCCTCACAGCGATGATGGAAGCTGAGTTCGGTTATGAAGTGACTTACATTCCTTTTCCAGGTGGCGGTACTGTTGCCAAGAACCTGGTCGGTAAGCACATCGACTCAACGGTCAATAACCCTGCGGAACAGAACGAATTCTATCGTGCAGGTAACACCAAGCCGTTGGTACAGTTCACTGCTGAGCGTATGCAGGCCTACCCTGATATTCCAACAGCAAAAGAACTTGGTGTTGATATCGAGTACTACATGCAGCGTTCTATCAATGGGCCTCCGGGAATGTCTGCCGATGCACAGGCTTTTTATATCGATCTGTTCAGCCAGCTGTACCAGTCTGAAGAATGGCAGCAGTTCTGTATAGACGATGGGCTTGACTGCAACGAGTGGTCTGCAGGTGATGATCTCGCTGCATTCCACGCTGAACAACTGAAGCGACACAAGGCGTTGATCGAAGAAGTTGGTGCCGAAGCAATTACTGGCGAATAATAGTGGCCGGTTATTTACGTTAATAGCTGCAATATGATTTTGGCTTAGCGTAAAAACTTAGAAGCGAGGAAACCTGCCAGCCATCCGGCTGGCAGGGCTCTACATTTATCACCCCGATAATAATCCAGTGTACCCATTAAATGACTGTTCGCACCGCTGAGATAGTTTTTGCTGTATTGCTGGCTCTCTGCTCCATTGGTTTGATGGTTAAGAGCGCAGAGTTGAACATAGGCTGGATAGATGGGCGCGGCCCGGGTTCCGGTGCGTGGCCGTTCTGGCTATCAACGGGAATGCTGCTGTGTTGCCTCTGGACTATTGTCCGATGGTTTAAAAAAGTAACGCCTGAATCTGTATCTGAGGAGCCTTATATAAGCGCAGACACCGCACTGGTGGTGGGTGTATCTGCATTTTCAATATTGGCGTTGCTTGTAATGACTCAATGGGCAGGTATCTATATCGCCCTGCCTGTATTTCTGTTCTTTTATCTTAAATTTGTCGGGCGCCATTCCTGGGCGTTGACGCTGACACTGACTGTCTGTGTGCCGGTGTTTATATTCTGTCTGTTTGAGTGGGCATTGAAAATTCCACTCCCGAAAGCGATTACCGAAGAAGCTTTTTACCCGGTATACGATCTTATCTATGCGCAAAGTGCGGGAGAACGTGTAGGGGCGATGAAAGCACCGGTAGTCGGCTTACCGACACTCGGCGTACTGATCGCCATCGGATACTGGTTGTGGTACCTGTTTACCAGAAAGTCGCGAAACACGACTATGACTGAAGAAGCGAGTTAGATATGGATAGTGTTCTTCCGCTATTGGGAGCGGGTCTGTTAGAAGCCCTGGAGCCGCTCAACCTGATGATGATTATTATCGGGTGTACCGTCGGTTTGCTTGTGGGTGCTATGCCCGGGCTGGGGTCGGTCAATGGTGTTGCGATATTATTACCGATTACTTTTCTGGTACCGCCCACTGCGGCGATTATCTTCCTGGCCGCAATCTATTACGGAGCGATGTATGGAGGTGCGATCAGTTCAATCACACTTGGCATACCCGGGGCTTCAACCGCGGTGGCCACGGTATTTGATGGTCGACCGCTGGCGCAAAAGGGTCACGCAGACAAGGCGCTGGTAGCCGCTGCGGTAGCATCATTTATCGGTGGAACCATATCAGTTATTTTGTTTACGCTTTTTGCGCCGCCACTGGCAGCTTTTGCGCTCAAGTTCGGCCCTCCCGAAGAATTTGCCCTGATGATTCTGGCTTTTGCTACTTTCATCGGTCTCGGCGGAGACGACATTCCAAAAACTATTTTTTCAATCCTGATTGGATTAGTGCTTGCCACTATCGGTCTGGATATTATCTCCGGAAAGCCTCGTTTGATTTTCGGCGATATCTCCGGGTTTCTGCACGGCATAAATTTCCTGGTACTCGCTATTGGTATTTATGGCATCGGCGAGATGCTGTGGACACTCGAGTCGACACAAGGGAAAGTGGCCGTTCATAAAGTTAAAATGTCTTTTAGCAGCCTGCTGGGTAACTTAAAGCACGCTAAGGAGTACATCGGTACCACCACTTTGGGTTCTGTGCTGGGTTACTTCGTCGGTACCCTGCCGGCGGCTGGTGCAACCCCTGCGTCATTGATGTCGTACGGGCTGGCTAAAACTTTTTCGAAGGATCCGGAAAGCTTCGGCAAGGGTAATGTGTCTGGTGTGGCAGCTCCGGAAGCGGCAAATAACGCGGCCTCTACCGGGTCAATGCTTCCGATGATCACGCTTGGTATACCCGGTTCACCCACCACAGCGATTCTGCTGGGTGGAATGATCATCTGGGGCTTGCGTCCCGGTCCTCTGTTGTTTACCGAACACCCGGACTTTGTCTGGGGCTTGATCGGGTCGCTGTACATTGCAAACGCAGTTACGTTGTTAATAAACCTCGCTTTCATCCCTGTTTTTGTAAAAGTACTGACCATGCCGTTTACTGTGCTTGCGCCGATTATTTACATACTCTGTGTGGTAGGCGGCTATGCTCCGACTCAAACCATGCATGATGTCTGGCTGATGTTTGTATTCGGTATCGTAGGTTATCTATTGCGCAAGTTGAATTACCCTGTCGCGCCTGCCGTGCTTGCGATTGTGTTGGGGCCATTGGCAGAACGATCTATGAGGCAGTCATTGCTTGCATCGCAGGGAGATTTTACAACCTTCTTTACCCGCCCGATCAGCGGCACTTGCATGGTTATCGCACTGCTTCTCATTTGTTACCCCTTGTTTCGCAAACTGCGTAATCGGGGTTAATCGATTTTTGAAATAGTAAGTGTTTATCTGATGCGAGTAGCGGAGTGTTTTAGTGTTTCAATACGCCGCTCGCATCAGTGGTTATTTCATTGAGCGTTGCCGAGACAGCTTATAGCGCCTGGAACCCGGGTCTGTCATCAAAAATTCCGTCGGCACTGCAATCACAGATTACGCTTTTTCGAAGTGATAATTCGTCTGTCGATTACCGGGCGGCCAAGGAGCTGTCGGACTTCTCCGGCTTAAAGCCTGCCGAGCTTGTAGCGTTTAAAATCGAACGGCTCATTATTCATGACCTGCTGGTCAGGGTGACATCTGATCTGTCGGTGCCGGATGGTCCGAACTATGAAGATCTGGGAATCAGTCTCAGGTCAATGGTGCACACCATCTTTATTGATTATGTGCTTCCTGATATTGAGAATTATCGCCTTGCCTTTGAAGAAGCCCGTGGGCATTGCACAAGCTTCATTGCAGGTGAGCTGAACCGGAAGTTCTACCGTGCCTCAGCGCAACCTGCTGTTCGTAAAAAAGAGACACTGTTTTCCCGCTTATTCAGCAGACAAAAGCTGGCCGACTCCGACTCGAAAGACAAAACATCAAAAGAG
>JAHDHK010000193.1:0-2352 GCA_020631335.1 Chromatiales bacterium | reverse complement strand
TGATGACTGGCAGCAATGCAGTGAGAGTGAGCCTGATTCGCTAAAAAAACACTGCTTTTTCGCTATGCATCGGGTTGTTGACGCGATAGTTGCACACCGGGGAAGACTGGTTAATCAGCCGGACCTTGTTACCACAATCGCTGTGAATATGGCCTTGAATCGTTTCGGCAGTGAGCTTGCGCATACCAAAATGGAGCCGGTATTTAAAAGGGCGGTTGAGGAGGAGAATTTCCGCTGGTTACCCATACAAACGCATCCTGTGGTCATGAATGTTAAGGGTGCATCAGCGTCGGGTAAAAGTACTATCCGCCCGCAGCAAAGACAACTGGCCGGCGAGCTTGGAATCCCTTGGGAGGACTTCGCCTTGATCAGCCCTGACTACTGGCGCAAGTATCTTCTTGACTACAGTTCGCTTGGTGATGATTACAAGTACGCTGCGATGTTAACCGGGCAGGAACTGGAAATAGTAGATAAGAAGCTGGATCGTTATATGGCGGATAAAGCCAAACGTAATCGGGTTTCGCATCTGCTTATTGATCGATTCAGATTCGATAGCTTCAGTGTAGACGCAGGTAAAAGCCAGGACAGCAAACTGCTTTCCAGGTTTGGTGATCGTATCTATCTATTTTTCATGGTGACACCTCCGGCAGAAACAGTGGTCAGGGCATGGGAGAGAGGTAAAACCACCGGGCGCTACAAAGCAGTTGATGACTTGCTGTACCACAACATTGAAGCGTTCACCGGGATGCCTGCTTTGTTTTTGTCGTGGGTGTTGTCCGCAGATAAGGCCGTGCATTTTGAGTTTCTGGATAACGATGTGCCGAAGGGTCAGCTACCTAAAACAGCTGCCTTTGGCAGTAATCAGTTAATGAATATTATTGATGTGGAACTCATGCTCAATATTGATCGATATAGGAACGTGAATATTGATGCCGGTAATGCCGATGAAGTATTGATCAAACAGCCCGGCGAAGAGGCTGGATTCCTGACCCGCTGTATAGAGTGTATTGCCGAAGTGCGATTGCTGGAGCCGGGCGGTGCAGGTGTCTACGCGGTGTTTCAGAAAGGTGTGCTGGTCTGGTGTGATCAGCAGATACTTGAACGGCAGTCAGAAAACTTTATCCAACTGATCACTGGTTTGATGGCTGATGGAGTAAGCGGGGAAGGCGGGCTGGACGAACCACCTGTTGTTGATGTCCGGTCAGCCCGCCAGGATACCATCGGTAGTTGGTCCTGATACAACACTTACCCGATTGGATTTTTTTTAATCTATAGATAGTAAGACTCGCCCGCGACAGATATCGCGGGCCAGGGTGTTAAATGGTCAGTCAACCACCGGGAGGCTTGTTGCCCGCTTTGGCAGAGATTCGGGTTTACTTACGCCGAAGATCGTAGAGTCTCGGCATTGTTGTCCAGATACCATTGCACATTTTCAACAGTCCGCTCGACAACCGGGTGAGACATCTGCTTTTGATGCGCCAGCAGTTGTACCAGTTTGTCGACCCGCTCAATAGCGGTCACACCACGATCCAGCGCTTTGGCTGCGGAGGAGGGCTGAGATAAACCTTTTGCAGCATTAGCGTATTTATCAAAAGGCACCAGATCTTTTGGGTCGGCACCCAGTGCCTGACAAAGCGCTGCAGTCCAGTCGTATATTTCTCTGGATTGCTCGAGGTCAGCGTGCACTGCGTCACATATCGGGATCATGCCGTCAGTCTCGACGCAGCGATAGTTGCCTGTCATCAGCATGCTCCACTTTGCCAGCGGTACATACAGTGAGTCGTGTACTTTTACTTTCACCGGCAATTCGGTGGCCTCACCGTTGTGCTCAACGCGGCTTGCGATAATATCGGCTTCGATATCACGAAGCATTTGCGTATGGGTATCTGACTCGAAGCGCGCTACCTTGAAATTGGTTGGCAGGCTGACATGCAGAAAGTTTTTTTCTTCTTCGGGCGGGCGGAATGCCTGCGGATCTGGGCTTGCCAGTGTCACAAGACCGGGCTCAAAGTTCTTCCACACTGATGGATTTTTGTAGCAGCCTGTCACACTGTCTGCGTTCACACCCGGTAACCGTCGTATATACGGCAGGGGTGGCATGTTCATAATTGCCATGCAGGGTACTTTAGCCAGTGCTATCCGGTTAAGCAGGTCAGCAACTTCGGGGCTGCTGTACTGAGGCTCCTGCATACCGAGGACCACCAGATCGTATTCGCTGACATCTACCGCAGACGGTGTGGTAGCGCGGGTTTCGGCGGCAAGGTCTTTTGAATGAACCATTACCGGCTCGTCGATACCGCGAACAGGAAATCTGATTGATGTGCCTTGTGCATTGATCAGTTTTGCCGTGGG
>JAHDHK010000006.1 GCA_020631335.1 Chromatiales bacterium | reverse complement strand
CGGTATCGTAAAGTGCTATGCCGGTTTCGTCGCAGCTGGACTCTATTCCAAGAACTTGCACTGTGTTTTCGCCTTTCAGGACCCCGGAATCCGGGTCGATTACTTGCTTGTATTGTATAAACCTTTATACTTGGTGGGCTAAACCATTTTTGCGAGCCTGTCAGGCCACAAATTTACCGGAAATACCCAACGGAGATCCAGCAGAGCAATGCCATCTGTACGTGTCAAAGAAAACGAACCTTTCGAAATTGCGCTTCGTCGCTTCAAGCGCTCTTGCGAAAAAGCTGGAGTCCTTACCGAAACCCGCCGTCGCGAATATTACGAAAAGCCGACTACCGAGCGAAAGCGCAAAGCAGCCGCCGCTGTCAAAAGACATCAGAAAAAACTGTCTAAAGAACTCTCACGCAGAGTCAGAATGTACTAGACAGCACCATGTCTGACATAAAAACCGCCCTGATGGCCGACATCAAGGCGTGCATGAAAAGCGGTGAAAAGGACAAACTGTCCGTCCTGAGGCTGATCTCTGCCGCAGCAAAGCAGAAAGAAGTTGACGAGCGTGTTGAACTCGATGACACCGCTATGTTGGTGATCCTCGACAAAATGGCCAAACAGCGACGGGAATCTATCGAGCAGTTTCGCAAGGGCGCACGCGATGACCTTGCGGATATCGAGCAATCCGAGCTCGAAATCATTCAGACCTACCTGCCACAGCCTCTCGATGATGCAGAGATTGACCAGCTTATCGAAGCGGCCATCGAAAAAACCGGCGCCAGCGAAATACGCGACATGGGCAAAGTGATGGGCACCCTGAAGCCCGAACTTCAGGGCCGGGCAGACATGGGTGCGGTCAGCGCAAAAATAAAAGCACGACTAGGCGCCTGATTGTCTTAAAGACCGATTGCTGTCCCAACAGGGGCAATTTGCTCTCTGTCTGCTAAATAAACACTCATGCTTTTTTGTTTACCCAAGCCCTGTCACTCGGAAATAACATGAGTAATGCCTTTCAGTTTCTGGACGCCCCGCGCCAGGACCCTGCCAAAACACCTGCAGAAGAAAGGGTCGTTCACTTCAAAGAGATCTACGGTGGCTATGAACCCGACACCGCTGCGTCTCAGTCTGCACGCTGTCTGGCCTGTGGCAACCCGTACTGCGAATGGAAGTGTCCGGTACACAACTATATTCCCAACTGGCTGAAACTGATTGCCGAAGGCAACATTTTGCAGGCAGCCGAAATGAGCCACCGCACCAACTCGTTACCGGAAATGTGCGGGCGAGTGTGCCCTCAGGACCGCCTGTGCGAAGGTGCCTGCACACTAAACGACGGTTTCGGTGCAGTGACCATCGGGTCGATCGAAAAATACATTACTGATGAAGCATTCAAACAGGGATGGCGGCCCGATCTCTCCCATGTGGTCGATACCGGCAAGCGTGTCGCCATCGTCGGTGCCGGTCCCGCCGGACTGGGTTGCGCCGATGTGCTGATTCGCAACGGGGTGAAACCGGTGGTATTCGATCGCTATCATGAAATCGGCGGCCTGCTGACTTTTGGTATCCCGCCATTCAAGCTTGAAAAAGACGTAGTCCTGACCCGCCGGCAGGTCATGGAAGAAATGGGTATCGAGTTTCAACTCAATACCGAAATCGGGGTCGATATAGAAATTAGCCGGCTGCTTGAAGACTACGATGCCGTATTTCTCGGCATGGGCACCTACACCTCGATGCGCGGTGGATTTGCCGGTGAAGAGTTTGACGGGGTATTTGATGCATTGCCCTATCTGATCTCCAATGTACACCACACCGAGCAATGGCCCGGCCAGACTTACATCGACATGAAAGACAAACATGTGGTGGTACTCGGCGGTGGAGACACCGCAATGGACTGTAACCGCACCGCGATCAGGCAGGGCGCTGCCTCTGTAACCTGCGCGTACCGAAGAGATGAAATCAACATGCCCGGCTCGCGTCGGGAAGTGAAAAATGCCAAAGAAGAAGGCATTCAGTTTTTATGGAACCGGCAACCACTTGAAATAATAGGCGATGGCAATACCGCCACAGGTGTCAAAGTCATCAGCACCGAGCTGGGAGAGCCGGACGAGCGCGGCAGACGCAGACCACAGGCTGTTGCAGGTACCGAACAGATCATTAACGCAGACGCCGTGATCATTGCGTTCGGCTTTCGCCCCAGTCCTCCGGCATGGTTTGAAGAACACAACATCACAGTCAACGACTATGGTCTTGTGGAAACACCGGAACCTGCGGCAGACCCGGCAAATCTGGCTTTCCAAACCGCAAACCCGAAGGTATTTGCCGGGGGCGACATGAAACGCGGGTCGGATCTGGTGGTTACTGCCGTGTTTGAAGGTCGCGAAGCAGCTGAGAGCATTCTCTCCTACCTCAAAAGTTCGCAAAGTCCTGAGTCATAACACAGCACCTGCACAATGGCAGGTGCACTCATTTTCATCACATTCCAGCCAATCGGGCCGGCCGATTTACTGCCGCTCAGTCGAGTATTTTTGCGTTTGTTGCGATGCAGCGAAAAGCGCTTCGCTGCGGCAATAATATGCACTCTCTTTTAGCGCGATTTCGCGTTACATTAACTCTATGTCGAATAAAACGAATACGCGTCTGCTGGACGCATTGAATGCCAGGCCGGTTGATCGCACCCCCGTGTGGATTATGCGTCAGGCGGGCCGGTACCTGCCGGAATACCTTGAAACCCGCAAACAGGCAGGCGACTTTATGACGCTTGCAGGCACGCCGGAACTCGCCTGCGAAGTGACATTGCAGCCCCTGCGACGCTTTGCGCTCGACGCTGCCATTCTGTTTTCCGACATACTCACCGTACCCGATGCCATGGGTCTGGGGCTGTACTTTGAAGCCGGCGAAGGACCTCGCTTTAAACATCCCACACGCACTCCACAGGATATCTCCCGATTACCCACACCCGATCCGGAAACAGAGCTGCGTTACGTGATGGACGCGGTTCGACTGATAAGACGCGAGCTCAATGACAGCGTTCCATTAATCGGCTTCAGTGGCAGTCCGTGGACGGTGGCTACGTATATGGTGGAAGGCGGAGGCAGCAAAGAGTATCAACACATCAAACGCCTGATGTATGGCGACAAAAACGCTTTGCATGAATTACTCACCCGGGTAACCACGACCACCATCAATTACCTCAAAGCGCAAGCCGATGCCGGCGCTCAGGCACTGATGGTTTTTGATACCTGGGGCGGTGTGCTCACCCCGGCGGCGTACCGTGAGTTCTCTCTGCATTACATGCAACAGATCGTTGACGCCCTGCGCGCAAGCCACACCTCTACACCGATCACTCTCTTTACTAAAAACGCCGGCAACTGGCTGACAGAAATCGCAAACACAGGCTGTCACGGTGTGGGCGTTGACTGGACCACTGATTTGCAGGAAGCGCGAGCACTGACGAACGATGCAGTCGCCTTGCAGGGCAATATGGATCCGGGTGTTCTATACGGCACAAAGGAACGCATCAGCGAAGAAGTAAAACGCGTGCTCGACAGCTACGGCCAGGGGCATCGGCACATTTTCAACCTCGGGCACGGCATCCACCAGCACATCGATCCGGACAACGTATCCCACATGATCGACACGCTACATTCACTGAGCCCGTCATACCACCAATAGCCGCCCGGGTGAAAATTGCCTGCAATTGCCTGCACCCGTGGCGCGTTTGCGCCTCAATTGCCGTGTGCCGCACTGCAAAAACAAACAGCCAAACGCAACCATTTAAAGAGCGCGATTTGCGCCCGGCAACCCCAAACACCCCCGACAATAACCGCAGCTGCGTGAATTAACTGTATTCAGCAGCACCTGAAGCTTGAGGGACGGCCTAAAACAACTGCTCTATTTTCTTTTTGTTGTCTTCACTCGAAGGCCGTTGTGGCTGAATGATCACCGGCGCTGGCGTCAATGTCGGGGATTCGGTGAATTCAACGGTATTGCCGCCACCGTTTATCACCACAGCAGGTTGCACCTGCTGCACCACGACAGGAGTCACCGCTTCCTGCGGTTCGGCAAACTCTGTCGGCATATTCTCTTCGCGGAAGTACTCGAAGTAGGCGTTTTTAGCACCCGGAGAAGCAAGCTTACCGGTCTTGCGATCGATTCTTGCGGTCGCAATACCGTCAGGCTGATATTCACGATCCTCCTCAATACCCTCAAGCGCAACCTGCATGTAGTCTATCCACATAGGCAACGCTGCCACGCCGCCACTTTCGCGCGGGCCGAGTGATCGCTGCTCGTCATAACCTATCCACGCAGTTGCCACCAGTGAACTGTTGAAGCCGGTAAACCAGGCGTCAAACAAATCGTTAGTGGTACCGGTTTTTCCGGCAATATCACTGCGGCCCAGCACTTTGGCGCGGGTCGCCGTCCCTCGCTGAATTACTTCGCGCATGACAGAGCGCATAATAAAAGCATTACGCGCATCAATAACTCTGGGAGCAGCGATTGCCGCGGGGCCTTCCGGTACCCCCCGGCTTACAGTACCTGAGGGCGTAACGGACCCGGCAGCCGCCTCGATGCGCTCCGTGTTGCCCGCCATGCCTTTCGCCACCTGCTGACATTGTTCTCCGGTATCACAAAAGGCAACATCCGCCGCGCTGTAAATGACATTGCCCTCGGCATCTTCTATCCGCTCAATGTACCTGGTAGGCACCGCATAGCCGTTGTTGGCAAATACGGTGTATCCGGTTGCCAGCTGCAACGGCGTCATGTCGCCACTGCCAAGCACCAGTGACAGATTTTTAGGCAAACTCCGGTTTTCAAAGCCGAAGCGCTTCACGTAGCGGATAGTGCGGGGAATACCGAGCTCCTGCAGCACCCGGATTGACACCAGGTTTCTGGATTTCACCAGCGCTTCACGCAAGCGGGTCGGGCCGAAAAACCGACCGGAGTAATTACGGGGACGCCACTCGTCTTCAAGCACGTTATCTTCAAGCACAATCGGCGTATCGTTGTAGATTGACGCTGCGGTATCACCGTGTTCAAGCGCTGCCGAGTATACAAACGGCTTAAAGTTTGACCCCGGCTGCCGGTAGGCCTGTGTCACACGATTGAATTTACTGCGATAAAAATCATAGCCACCCACCAGTGCGACAATTTTTCCGGTTTGCGGGGAAAGCGATACCAATGCCCCTTCGACATCCGGCATCTGCGCCAGCGCATATCCGGGAACCGGCACTATCGGAGGCGCTTCCCCCTCTTTGACAGCCGGTGGCTCAGCAACCTCGGTAATTTCGTGCACGTAAATGAGGTCCAGCGGATTCAACAGTTCCGATGGCATCGATAGCGCCGGTTTTTTGTTATCTTCTTCACTTCTGGGTGATGCCCACGCCATATTCGACCAGGGCATATCGACTACCTTGCCTCCCTGCATCTGAATACGAGCAAACAGCTCGTTCACCTGCGTCACCATGGCTGCTTCCAGATCCCCGTAGCCGGGCAGTGACGCCAGTATTTCGTCAATGGTTTCCTGCGATTCAGCATCTTCCGGCGTTGCCTTACCGGGCAGCCGAAATCCGTGTCTCTGCTCGTAACTCTGCAGTGCTTTGCGCAGCGCTTTGTTGGCGGCAATCTGATGCCTGCTGTCGATGGTGGTAAAAACCCGGTAACCACCGGTATAGGCCTCATCACCCAGCCATTCAATCATCTGTGCCCGAGCCATTTCACTGACATATTCAGCTTCAAGCTCAGTGGCGGCACGGTGAAGTTTGGCAGTTACCGGCTGATTCTTGGCATCATCGAACTCGGAGCGGGTGATTTTACCCAGCTCCAGCATACGTCGAAGCACATAGTTACGGCGAACCAGTGCGCGCTCTGGATTAACAATCGGGTTGTATGCAGAAGGCGCTTTGGGCAGCCCGGCGATCATCGCCGCCTCCGCCAGATCAAGCTCCTGCACCTGTTTGCCGTAGTAAACCTTTGCCGCTGAGGCCGCGCCATAGGCGCGATTGCCCAGGTAGGGGATATTCAGATAAAGCTCGAGGATTTCATCTTTGCTTATCTGTCGCTCAATTTTCAGCGCCAGCAGTATTTCGTTGATCTTGCGTATGTAGGTTTTTTCCGGCGACAGATAAATGTTACGCGCCACCTGCATTGTGATGGTACTGCCGCCCTGCCCTTTGCGACCGGTCTTTAACAGGTTGATACCTGCCCGGATCAGCCCCTGATAATCAACGCCGGGGTGCTCGTAGAACCGGTCGTCTTCCGAGGCGATCACCGCATCGATCAAAACCTGCGGTGTATTTTCGATCAGTAGCTGCTCACGGCGCTTTTCGCCGAACTCAGCGATGAGTTTGGCATCACTCGTGTAAACAGACAAAGGCAAATGCAGCTCTACATCCGCCAGTGCGTCAATGTCCGGAAGGTTCGGTTCCAAACGCTTATACGTAAGGAAACCGGCAACGCCGGCGATGACCACTGTCAGGACAGTCAGCCCCAGCAACACTCGGAAAATGTGACCTATCAACGCTCGACACTCATCATTGGAGGTAGTGATTTGGCGGGGCTGTATACAATTTCAACCGGCACACCCGGGATGAGGAAAATATCTCATCGGATTCGGACCTTGTTAACGCTTTTGGCAAACCGGAACGAAAATGTGGAGTGCCTTTTGCAGTTGCATTATGGCAGTTGCATCGCGTTTTGTGAAAAAACCTTGCAGCTTATTAAAAATTCTAACCATCTTCGGATTGGAATCACGCGCAAAAAGGTCTGGTGTCACCCCACACTATGAATTTCTCAATCGGAAACAAACAATCGAATCTGGTTGGTATAGACATTAGCTCAACGTCGGTAAAATTGCTTGAGCTAAGTCGTACCAAATCTGCTTATCGAATCGAAAGCTACGCTGTTGAGCCGCTTCCAGCCAACGCGATGAACGACAAGAGCCTGCAGGATGTAGAGGCGGTCGGCGAGGCTATCAAGAGGGCCGTTAAAAAATCCGGCTCAAAACGCAAACACGCGGCCGTAGCGGTGCCCAGTGCAATGGTCATTACCAAAGTGATCCAGATGCCGGCATCACTCAAGCCCGCGGAGCTCGAGGCACAAATACAGCTCGAGGCCGACCAGTACATTCCTTACGCGCTCGAGGAGGTCAACCTCGATCATCAGGTCATCGGCCCGAGCGAGGATCAACCCAAAGCGAACGACGTGCTACTGGTAGCCAGTCGTAGTGAGAACGTGGAAGAGCGGACAGCGGCCTGTGAAATCGGCGGACTGACTGCCAAAGTGGTGGACATTGAGCCATACACTATTGAACACACCTGCAAACTGATACAACAGACATCCGGTCGCGACTGGAGTGACAAGACGGTAGCGGTACTCGACATCGGTGCGACTATGACCAGTCTGAGTGTCTTCCGCGACGACAACCTTGTCTATACACGCGAGCAGCCTTTTGGCGGCAAGCAACTGACAGAAGAAATTATGCGTCGTTACGGCCTGTCTTATGAAGATGCCGGACGAGTGAAGCGCGTCGGCGGACTGCCGGATAACTACGAGCCGGAAATTCTCAGCCCGTTTAAAGATCAGATCGTGCAACAGGCCAACCGTTTTCTGCAGTTCTTTTTCTCAGCAGATCAAAACGACTACGTAGACGAAATTCTGCTGGCGGGAGGCTGTGCCGAAATACCCGGGATCGCGGATCTAATCGAACAACATATCGGTACGCCGACTGCGATCGCTAATCCATTCAGCAATATCGAGTGTGCAGCGGGTGTTGCTCAGCAGCGGCTACAGTCCGACGGGCCGGCAATGATGATCGCGTGCGGACTCGCAACCAGAGGTTTCGACTAATGGCAAAGATTAATCTACTCCCCTGGCGTGAAGAACAACGCCGCCTGCAAACACAGCAATTCGGCGTCACTGCATTGTTTACTGCAATAGTCGCAGCCGGTGTTGTTTTTGTGGGATCCAAGTTCGCTCAAGGCAAGATCGAGCATCAGGAAGCGCGCAACAGCTACATGGAACAGGAGATCAACAAACTCAAAGCAGAGTTGAAAGAGATCGAGGAGCTCGAATCCACCAAATCAAATCTGCTCGCTCGCATGGATATTATTCAAGAGCTTCAGACCAAACGACCTCAGGTGGTTCATACCTTTCAGGAACTCGCCGAACGCGTACCCGAAGGTGTGTATCTGAAATCGATGAAGCAAAGCGAAGACCGCCTCTCACTGGAGGGACGCGCCGACTCAAACGCTCGTGTTTCCACACTGATGCGTAACCTCGATGCATCGGACTGGTTTAAGCAGCCCGGTCTCGAAGTGATTCAATCAGAAACCAACAGCGGTGTAAGTACTTTCAAACTGGGCCTGTCGCAATCCGTGGCTCCAGCCGACGATACCCAACTCGCTGCAAGCGAAGAATAGAGGGGTTACCATGGATATCGGACAAGCATTTTCAGATCTGCAAAACCTGGATCAAGATGATCTTAAAAAGATCGGCAGTGCACCATTAGCCATCAGGGCAATCGTGCTGGCACTGTTGTTTACCGTATTAGTTGTAGGCGGTATGTGGTTTGTTGTTAAACCCAAGTTCGAACGGCTTGACATCATCGCTTCGAAAGAAAGCGACCTCAAGACGCAATTCGATCAAACCCAATCGAAAGCGGCAAACCGTGAAGCCTATGTTGAACAGCTCGGTGAAATGAAGCGAACGTTCAACGTTATGCTTCGCCAGCTGCCTAATAAAACAGATATTGAAAGTCTGCTGATAGATCTATCGCAAACCAGTGTGGCAGCAGGCCTCGAGGTCGAGTTCTTTAAACCCGGCCAGGAAGTTGCCCGAGAGTTTTATGTGGAGTATCCGATCAAGATCAGTGTGACCGGTAACTATCACCAGTTCGGAAATTTTGTCAGTGGCCTGGCAGCGTTACCCAGGATTGTCACCCTGCACGATATGCAGATCACCCCCGCCGGTGATGAAGGCAGTGACTCGCAATCAAACAGCAGACGGCAACAGAAGCTTAAGCTCGATCTGACTGCTACCACTTACCGCTACTTAGAAGAAGACGAGGCGTAAGGCGTGAAACCAGTAAATTCCCCTCCCCGTTTTGCCTGGTTACCCAAGCTCGCTGTCGCGCTTACCGGCGCAGCATTGCTGGCAGGCTGCGACAGTGACATGAGCGACCTAGAGCGCTTTGTGGCAGAAACCAAGTTAAAGCACCAGGGTCGTGTCGATCCGCTTCCCGACTTTGTACAGTACGAGTCTTTCGCATACTCGGAAACCAATCTCAGAGATCCGTTCAAGCCAAACGTGGACATCGTGATCGAGTCCAGCGCTTCTTCAAGTGGTCCGCGTCCAAGCGCTCAGCGCCGCCGCGAAGCCCTAGAAGGCTTTCCGCTCGATGCCTTGAAAATGGTCGGCCTTCTGCAGCAACGCAGTACCAGCTGGGCATTGATTCAGGACCCCGACGGTACGATTCATCGCGTTCAGCCCGGCAACTATGCCGGACAGAATCACGGCAAAATTACAGACATCTCAGAAAATGAAATCATTCTGGTTGAACTGGTTCCCGATGGAATCAGCGGCTGGATACAACGTGACGCTCAGTTAGCGCTAGGTAATGACGAATGATCGCGAAGACTGGCAAAGCAACGAACAACAGAACCATGCGACGGAGAAAAACGGTGATTAAACCATCAGCCTGCGACCTACCCGTCAGTAACGGCTCAGCCCGAATCAATCACTTGGGTAAGATGCGGCTGCTGGCATTCGCAATAGGTGCGCAAGCACTTGTTTCGACCTCAATAGCGGCCACGCTACAGGATGTCAGTTACACGACACTTCCTGGCAACCAACAGGAAATCGCTTTTAAACTAAGCGAATCTGTAACAGAGACCAGCTCGTTTCAAATCGACTACCCGGCTCGAATAGCTATCGACCTGATGGGCACAACCAACGCTCTTAATAAGCGCGTAGTGGCCGTCGGTGGCGGCAACGTCGAAAGCGTCAGCATCGTCGAAGCCAATGACCGTACCAGACTGGTGTTGAATCTTGAGCAGATGTCTGACTATGAAACACAGATTGACGGCAACATCCTAAGAGTGACCGTTGATGGTGATACTGACGCACAGGGCGAAGCCGATGTAATGCTCCCCGCCGGTGACGACGAATTACTGGTCGACGGCAGCGATGAGCTTGTCGCACCGGATGACGGAGGCGTTGTTCTCGAACTGCCTTCCAGCCTGCCACTCGATTACCAGAAAGAGGCGAGCCCGGCCGAAATCCTGATGCAGGAGAGCGTACCGGAGCCAGCCACTGCAGACTCCCCGCTAATCGATGTCAGAACCGGCGCACCGCTGCAGGAAACCATCGATGACGCCACGCCATCCACGGTTGAAATGGCACCAATGCCGAAAGTGGATGACATCACTTACGAAGCACCTAAACCCAACGTAGATTTCTCGACACCGGCACCTCGAAAGGTTGCCGTCGCACCTTCGTCTTTAACCGGCAAAGGTCGCTACAGCGGTGAAGAACTCTCGTTAAACTTCCAGGACATCGAAGTACGCTCGGTACTACAGCTGCTGGCCGACTTCACCGATCTCAACATCGTCGTCAGTGACAGTGTTGCCGGCAAAGTCACCCTGCGACTCAAAGATGTACCATGGGATCAGGCACTGGACATTATTCTGCGCACCAAAGGTCTGGATAAACGCGCTTCAGGTAACGTAATTATGGTGGCACCGGCTGAAGAAATAGCCGCACGTGAAACCGCAGAACGTGAAGCCGCACAAAAGGCAATTGAACTGGAGCCACTGCGTACCGAGTTCGTGCAGGTGAACTACGCAAAGGCTGAAGAAGTCGCCGCCATACTTAAATCTGAAACCGGTGGCGTACTGTCTGAACGAGGCAACGTCACCATCGATGATCGCACCAATACCCTGCTCGTCAATGACACCTCCGATGTGCTGGGTAAAGTCCGCGCTCTGGTCACCCGACTGGACATACCGGTACAGCAGGTTCTGATTGAATCGCGTATCGTGATCGCAAGCGATGACTTTGATCGCGAAATGGGCGTACGCTTCGGCGTCAGCAGAGATACCACTAACGGCGACAACGAAGGTGGCGTCATCAGCGGTAGCTCTTCAGCTGCACAGGCGCTGCTGGAAAACGAAACACCGGGATTTGATCGCTTTAACGTTAACCTGCCGGCAGTGGACAAGGCTGGCTCACTGGGCCTTGCTCTGGCAAAACTCCCCTTCGGCACACTGCTTGAACTCGAACTCTCCGCGATGCAGGCAGAAGGTCGAGGCGAAGTGGTGTCAAGTCCACGGGTAATCACCGCCAATCAGCATGAAGCCTACATCGAACAGGGTATCGAAATTCCTTACCAGGAAGCCGCATCGAGCGGTGCAACCTCGGTCTCTTTCAAAAAGGCGGTGTTGAGTTTGCGAGTGAAGCCTCAGATCACTCCTGATGAGCGAATCATCATGGATCTGACTGTCAACAAGGATTCACGCGGCGAAGTGACCGGCGGTATCCCGAGCATCAATACCCGCGAAGTTAACACGCAGGTGCTGGTCGCAAACGGTGAGACGCTTGTACTGGGTGGCATCTACGAACAGACTACGCTGACTCAGCGTAACCAGGTGCCATTCTTCGGTGATCTGCCACTGGTCGGCAGACTCTTCCAGCACAACCTGAGCGAAGACGAAAAGTCCGAACTGCTCGTGTTCGTCACACCGAAGATCATCAAAGACAGCGATACCATCGGCAACTGATATTTCAACGCCGGACAACACAGCGCTGTTAATACAACACGCTGTTCAAAGCTAACAGCAGCGAAGCACCGCTGCCTGGTAGCAAACAAAAAAACCGCGCCTCAAAGCGCGGTTTTTTTGTCTGAAAAATACGTCGAAATACTGTAGTGTTGGGTTAACAAAGTCCACCGCAACACTATGGCCAGCATTATTCTGATCGGACCGATGGGTGCCGGCAAAACCACCGTCGGTCGACAACTCGCCAGACGGCTGAAACGCCCCTTCTACGACAGCGACCGCGAAATTGAAGCCGCCTGTGGCGTCGACATTCCCACCATTTTTGACTTTGAAGGTGAAGTCGGTTTCCGCCTGCGCGAAGCACGCATGATCGACTGCCTGACCCGCAAAGACGACGCTATCATTGCCACCGGCGGAGGCGCCGTACTGCGGCAGGAAAATCGACAACGTATAAAAAGCCGTGGCACCGTCGTATTTCTCGACGTCAACATTGACGTACAAATAGAACGCACCTCGCGCAACGACTCAAGGCCGCTCTTAAAAAACAAAAATGCCCGCGAGATCCTGCTCGAAATGAACCGGCACCGTGATCCTATCTACCGTGCCTGTGCCCACATTCACGTCAGCACCAGCCGCCAGAGCCACCGCCGTGTGGTCGACAAGAATCCACTGCAGGTCGACCTGGGTAGTCGCAGCTATCCGATCTATATTGCCAGCGGCATCATTGATGATGCCGAGTTGTACCGTAAACACATACGTGGCACAAATGTCCTGATCGTCTGTGATGACAACACCGAGAAACACTATCTGGCAGCAATGAAATCACTGCTGTCGGACTATCAATGCCTGTCGGTTACCCTGCCGGCCGGCGAACAGCATAAAACAACCGACTCGGTCAGCCGGATCTACGATGTGCTTATGCACAATCGCTTCGATCGAAACAGCACCCTCATCGCACTCGGTGGCGGGGTTGTCGGCGATATCTGTGGTTTTGCCGCGGCTACCTTCCAACGAGGCGTCAGTTTTATCCAGGTTCCTACAACCCTGCTCGCCCAGGTCGATTCCTCTGTCGGTGGTAAAACCGGCGTCAATCACCCGTTGGGCAAAAACATGATCGGCGCCTTTCATCAACCCGCCTGCGTGATCGCCGACATGAACACGCTGAAGTCACTGCCCGAGCGCGAATTGCGGGCCGGTATGGCTGAAGTCATCAAATACGGACTCATCGACGATGCGGAGTTCTACCACTGGGTCGATGACAACCTTGCTGAGCTGCTGTCACTCGACGTCGAAAAACTCGCCTACACAGTCACGCGTTGCTGCGCTAACAAGGCCAGGATTGTCGCCGCCGATGAGCGCGAAGCGGGACAACGCGCCCTGCTGAATTTAGGGCACACCTTCGGACATGCTATCGAAACTGCGGCCGGCTATGGCAACTGGCTGCACGGAGAGGCTATTGCTGCCGGCATGTGCATGGCAGCTCGCTTCTCGGCAGACTCCGGACACCTCGCCGAAAACGTGGTTCAAAGCATCAAAGAGACCTTTGAACGCACCGGACTGCCGATCGCACCACCCGCAGACATGACAAGTGAGCAATTTATCGAATTGATGTATCGCGACAAAAAGGTACGCGATAACGTCCTGACTCTGGTGTTAATGAACGATGTAGGCGCGTCATTCCTCAGCAGTACGTTTGATCCGGAACGATTGCGACAAACGTTGTATCAAACTCTTAACAAGTAACGAATATCAACGTCAAAGAGTATTTCAGGCGCATTCCTATTAAACATCGTTACGCCCGCCATGCAGCGTTGCCGTGACGAACCGTCTACTCTACACTTGGCGCAATTTTACCTGACCGTTCACTTGTTTACACGCGCAACTGAATGCCTTGCATTAAAAGGGCTTATGCTCCAGGCGCCAACACAACACAGCGATGCACTGAACAGGTAATGCGGGCACACTTAACAAAGACCGGGTAGACACCATGGCAGTAGATCAATCTATCAGCGAAGCTCGTCTGAAGGATGACACTCTCTCGGAACTCGGACTGACAGAACAGCCGTTTGTCGAAAACAAAAAGCTGGGCAGGTTCTCTGACACCACCTCGCAAAAAATCAGAGCGTCACTGGAACAAAAACTTCGCTTTGGACAATCGCTGCACCTGCTTATCGGCGAACCCGGCGTTGGCAAATCAGTATTTGTCTCGCAGTTATTCAAACACTGCAAAAGTAATTTAAAACCCTTCGTTGCCAAAGGTGATGACAATTTCTCTTCCCTTGCTTTTCTTGCCGCTGTGCAGTATCAGCTGGCCGGCGAAGCTGCTGAGTACGAGTCAGTTCATGACTACATCGACGACCTGACTCCGCTTTTTGATCAACTCGCAGATGAAAAAACTGCCGTCGTACTCGCCATAGACGACGCGCACAATGCACCGATAGAAGAAGTGGCCGAGCTCATCAATCTGATGCCCGCGTTCATCAACGACAGCGACGAACCCACCGCCCGCCTACTGCTGGTCGGTGAGCCGTTACTCGCGGACGAACTCAACGCGCTCGCAGATGAATTCGATGAAGGTACTTTTGACCCCACCACCACTACTTTACTGCCGCTCGACGAGTCACGTATTCCCGATTATCTCTCTTCAAGGCTCAAGCAGGCCGGCTTCACCGACGCCTTTCCCTTCACTGATAAAGCAGTGACTAAAGTGCTTCGTGAATCAGAGGGATTACCCGGAAGAGTCAATGTTGCCGCTGCAGATTACCTGAACAAGGTATACGCAGCCGCGCCACAGAAAAGCAGCGGCGCCGGATTCCTGTCTGCACTGGGATGGCCGCTGGTTGCGATGGGCACAGCCGCTGTTGGCTTAATCGCCTGGGGATTGTCGATGTTTTTCGTCGGCGGCGACCCCGAACCTGTAGTAAGAGTAGACTCCACGCCGGTGGTAGTTAACGATTCAGCAGCCGCCAATGACACAGACTCTGCGATGGTTGCTATCGCCCCTGATGAATCCACTGCCAACACCGGCGTTGTGATTGCAGAAAATGATCCGCTCGCTGTCAACCAGCCGCAGGACACCCTCACCGTTAATCCGGATTCAGATACATTACCCGGCAGTGATTCCGGTAATAATCTGATCGTCGGCAGTGCCGGCACCACAGAACAACCGGCAGGCACAGATGATCTGTTAAAGCCGGAAGATCAGCCGATCGCACAATCAGAGCAACCGAACCCGATCACCGAGTCGGTCGCTGAGACAGCCCCGCAGGGTCAGGAAACGGTTACCGAGATTGTTGCAGCCCCGGCCGACACTGTCAGCGAAGCGGCAGAAAGCACCGTTGCTGCTGTCCGGGAAACCACCGAAAACACCGTCGATGCCGGTGCTGAACTGCTCAACACAGTAAACGATACTGTTTCGCAGCGAGCAGAGCAGATTTCATCCGATGCATCCGCCGTTGCTGACAGCAACAGAGCCAATACCGCCGATACACTGGCACAGTCTATCGGCCAGGGCACAGCACAGGCACTCCCCGAATCGGTCGAAGTCAATATCCCCGGAGCAATCACTACCGCGGCCGGGCCCGAATCCACCCCGGCACCTGTCGCTGATGAACTCGACACTGACGCCGCAGCCGTCAGCAACGACACTGACAACGGTGGCATAGCGGTACCGGTGCAAACGGCACTGACCGACTCCAACGGTGTGGCACTGGAAGTCGACACCGTCGATGCCGCACCGGCTATTGCCCGCGCAGTCGAAAACGAGCGCTGGGTGCTGTTTCAGGAAGCAGGCAAATTTACTGTACAACTTGCCACCTCCCGCGAGCGCGGTTACATCATCGAACTCGCACAGACACTGCCGGCTACCGACCCTGTGGCGATCTATCCTTTTCTAACCACCAACAGTAAAAATCCGGTGTTCGGACTGCTTAGCGGCCTGTACGACACGCGCGACGAAGCGGCGGCAGCAGTTGAAAGTATGCCTCGCGAAGCAAAACAGTTCGGTGTCTGGATTCGCCCGATCGGTGACCTACAGGCGACCATCAAAGGGCAATAAGTTTCCCGGTACCGGCGCGTACTCATGCGCGTCGGTTATCGGCACAGGCAGGCAGTCAATTCGCCGTCTTAACGCCTCCCGGTCTGCAATCCAATCTGACGCCCCCGGCATTGCCATGGCGGGCCGGACGGATGGATTCGCTGATTTTTTCTCCTCGTAGCCGAACTGCCCCGTTTATTGCTCCTGATGTATCCATACTGGATCTGACTACCCCTGATGAATTCACTCGACAGACTTGCACAGGTCGGTCTGTACCGACCCGACTTCGAGCACGACAATTGTGGTTTCGGCCTGATCGCCCAAATCGACGGTGAAGCCAGCCATAAACTGGTAAAAACGGCCATTAACGCCCTGGCCAGAATGACGCATCGCGGCGCGGTTGCCGCCGACGGCAAATCCGGCGATGGCTGCGGACTTCTGCTCAAAAAACCCGTCAGGTTTTTACGCAGCAAAGCTGAGGAATGCGGTTTTACCGTCGGCCGTAATTTCAGTGTGGGCATGGTATTTCTCAACCCGCAAGAGAAAAAAGCCAGTCGAGCCAGGGTGCTTTTAGGGAAAGAAATCAACGCGCGTGGATTGTCAGTCGATGGATGGCGATTGGTGCCGGTGAACCGCGAAGCCTGCGGTCACGAAGCGCAAAAACGCCTGCCCGTAATCGAGCAGGTCTACGTCAGCGCACCACCTCACATGGACGTCGATGAATTTAATCGCAATCTGTTTGTTGCCCGCCGTAAAACCGAAATAGCGCTGCGCGAAGAAGACCCGGAGTTCTACGTTTGCTCTTTATCTGCAGACGTTATTTTGTACAAGGGCCTGATGATGCCCGATCGTCTGCCCGAGTTTTACCCCGATCTCAACGACCCGATGCTCACATCGCGTATTGCCGTTTTTCATCAGCGTTTTTCCACCAACACACTGCCGCAGTGGCGCCTTGCCCAGCCGTTTCGATATCTTGCACACAATGGAGAGATCAACACAATTCGCGGCAATCGCAACTGGGCGAATGCACGTGCCACCAAGTTTCACAGTGAGCTGCTGCCTGAACTGAAAGAACTGATGCCGCTGGTGTCGATGGGCGGATCAGACTCAATGTCACTCGACAATATGCTCGAAGTGCTGATGGCCGGAGGCATGGATATCTTCAGAGCCATGCGGCTGTTACTGCCGCCCGCCTGGCACAACATGAATTCAACTGATGCCGATATGCGTGCCTGGCTTGAGTTTGCCTCCATGCATATGGAGCCCTGGGACGGACCCGCCGGCGTTGTGCTGACTGACGGTCGATATGCATCGTGTGTTCTCGATCGCAACGGCCTGCGACCGGCACGATATGTCATCACCCGTGATCGCATGATTACACTCGCCTCTGAGATCGGGGTATGGGACTACGATCCGGGGGAAGTTGTCAGTAAAGGCCGGGTTAAACCCGGTCAGATGTTCGCCGTAGACACTGAAACCGCCGAGATCCTCTATCCCGAAGAGATAGATACCATGCTGAAAACCAGGCGTCCTTACGCGCGCTGGTTACAAAGACACTCGCGACACCTTCGTTCCAGACTGCGCGACGCTCCACCGGCCACTCCGCCGTTTGACGATGCTGTGCTCAACCGTTTCGAAAAAATGTTTGGCGTCACGTTTGAAGAACGTGATCAGATTCTGCGCGTACTCGCAGAAGATGCTCAGGAAGCGATCGGGTCAATGGGCGATGACACCCCGTTTCCAGTTCTTTCCACACGTGTCAGATCATTGTATGAAAACTTCAGACAACAATTTGCACAGGTGACCAACCCGCCGATAGATCCATTGCGCGAATCGATTGTCATGTCTTTAGAGACATGCATCGGTGCTGAAAAAAACCTGTTCAGTGAAACCGTAGATCACTCCCGTCGCCTGCTGGTACGCTCACCCGTGCTATCGCGAGTGAAATTCGAAACACTGATCGCAATGAACGATGAGCCTGAATATCACCACGTACAGATCGACCTGAACTACGATCCGCAAAGCAAAAGCCTTGAGCAGGCCATTATAGATATTGCTGATAAAGCCGTCGCAGCAGTGCAGGAACGGGCGGTGATCATTGTGCTGGATGATCGCAATATCAGCCACGACAAAGTACCTGTTCACGCACTGATGGCCACCGGCGCGGTGCATCATCGTCTCATTGAAAGTGGTCTGCGCTGCGATGCAAACATTGTCGTTGCGACCGGCACCGCGCGCGACCCTCACCATATAGCGGTGTTACTCGGCTACGGTGCAACATGCATATTTCCGTATCTTGCCTATGAATCCATTCAGGGCCTGGTGCGGCGTAATGAAATCAATAACCGTGATGCCCTGTCACTCGAACAGAACTATCGCAAGGGTGTGAATAAGGGCCTGCTGAAAGTTTTGTCAAAAATGGGTATATCCACCATCGCCAGCTACCGGGGTGCCCAGCTCTTTGAAGCAGTAGGACTACACGAAGAAGTGATCAACCGCTGTTTTACCGGTACCGTAAGCCGCATACAGGGCGCCGGTTTTGATGACATCCTGCAAGACACCCGGCTACTCGCGCGCGATGCCTTCAACGATCTGAAAAAAGTCTCTCAGGGCGGACTATTAAAATACATCGACGGCGGCGAATACCACGCCTACAACCCCGATGTCGTCAATCGACTGCAGACAGCCGTGAGCACCGGCAATTTCGACGATTATAAAATCTATGCAGATACGGTTGATCAACGCGCGCCCGCAGCATTGCGCGACATGCTCGATCTTAAAACAGCCGGTGAGCCACTGCCGCTGGATCAGGTAGAACCGGCAGAATCGATTATTAAACGTTTCGATTCAGCCGGAATGTCGCTCGGCGCATTATCACCCGAGGCACACGAAACACTCGCCGAAGCCATGAATCTGCTTGGCGCACGCTCAAACTCCGGCGAAGGCGGCGAAGATCCAAAACGCTATAACTCACCGAAGAACTCTAAAATAAAGCAGGTGGCGTCAGGCCGCTTCGGCGTCACGGCGCAGTACCTTGTTAACGCTGAAGTCATTCAAATAAAAATCGCACAGGGCGCGAAACCGGGTGAAGGCGGCCAGCTACCCGGCCACAAAGTCAACGAGATGATCGCAACACTGCGTTACTCGATGCCCGGCGTATCATTGATTTCTCCCCCGCCCCACCACGACATCTACTCCATCGAAGATCTGGCACAACTGATCTTTGATCTCAAGCAGGTAAATCCGAAAGCGCTGGTGTCTGTAAAGCTGGTGGCAGAAGCAGGCGTCGGTACCATCGCCGCCGGCGTCGCAAAAGCCTATGCTGATCTGATTACCATCTCCGGCTATGACGGCGGCACCGGAGCCTCTCCACTCACCAGTGTTAAATACGCAGGTTCTCCGTGGGAGCTGGGCCTGTCAGAAACCCATCAAATTTTACGCGCCAATAATCTTCGCGAACGTATCCGCGTACAAACCGACGGCGGCCTGAAAACCGGCCTGGATGTTATCAAGGCAGCACTGCTGGGTGCCGAGAGTTTCGGCTTCGGCACCGGCCCGATGATCGCCATGGGTTGTAAGTTTCTACGTATCTGCCATCTGAATAACTGCGCCACCGGTGTTGCTACTCAACACCGTATCCTGCGCCACAAACACTTCCACGGCAATGTCGACAAAGTAGCTAATTACATGCGCTTTATTGCCGAGGACGTGCGTCATTACATGGCAGCACTGGGCGCGCATGAGCTGAACGAATTGATCGGCAGAACCGACTTGCTGGAAGCTAAACCCGGCAACACTGCAAAACAACAGAAGCTTGACCTTGCACCGCTGCTGTCTGACGGCGGCGTACCCAGAGAAGCACCACGCTATTGCACACAAAAGCATAATCGTCCATTTGACCGCGCCGAACTGGCTGCAGAAATGCTCGACACCTGTAAAGAAGCGATCGAAAACAAAAGCGGTGGTCGTTTCCATTTCCGGGTAAAAAACATTCACCGCTCCATCGGTGCCAACCTGTCAGGCGCCATAGCCGGCAGGCATGGCAATCTGGGCATGAGTGAACAACCTATTGATTTACATCTGACCGGTACCGCAGGTCAGAGCTTCGGCGTGTGGAACGCCGGCGGTTTACACCTGCACCTCGAAGGCGACGCCAACGACTACGTCGGCAAAGGCATGGCAGGCGGCAAGATCGTTATCAAGCCACCGGCAGGCTCACGCTTTGACAGCCACTTAACCACCATTGTCGGCAACACCTGCCTGTACGGAGCAACCGGTGGTGAATTCTATGCGTCCGGCTTGGGTGGAGAACGTTTCGCCGTTCGCAACTCCGGCGCGACTGCCGTGATTGAAGGCGTGGGCGATCACGGCTGTGAATACATGACCGGTGGATGTGTTGCGGTACTGGGTGAAACAGGCGTTAACTTCGGCGCAGGCATGACCGGTGGATTCGCCTTCGTATTCGATCAGCACAATCAGTTTGTAGATCGCTACAATCACGAAATGATCGAAATACAGCGCGTACACCCGGAGTCCATGGAAGCTTATCGCCACGTGCTAGAAAGCCTGCTGATCCGGCATGTAGAAGAAACCGGCAGCGAATGGGGACAGGAACTCGTAGACAACTTCTACAGCCTGAGTGCACGGTTCTGGCTGGTCACACCGAAAGCCGCTGAACTCAGTGCGTTGTTATCCAATCTAAAACGAGCGGCATAATACCGGTCGTCGTCTGCAGGGTTGGATGACAACGGATATCCACCCTGCAGGTACTTAACCACCGCTCAAAGCTGATACATCAAACAGCGCCAGGTCGTCGCAGTTTGCCCTAAGCGAAACCTACTGCGTAAAACATACTGCTACACCTCTGCGCGGTCGTGCGATAATAGGGCATGGCCGGCCGCATTCCACAAACCTTTATCGATGAGCTTCTGGCAAGGGTCGATATTGTCGAAGTCATCGACCGCTACGTGCCGCTTAAAAAAGCCGGTAGTAATTACAAGGCCTGCTGCCCTTTCCACAACGAAAAAACTCCCTCCTTCAATGTCAGCCAGCCGAAACAGTTTTATCATTGCTTTGGTTGCGGTGTCAGCGGTACTGCCATCAGCTTTCTGATGGACTTCGACCATATGCACTTTGTCGATGCGGTAGAGTATCTGGCAGACAGTGTCGGGCTGGAAGTCCCTCGCGATGCGATCGCCAAAGTCACACCCTCGCAACAAGGGCTATACGACGCACTGACAGAAAGCGCAGGCTTTTTCCACGCGCAGCTTAAGACCCATTCACCGGCGGTAGAATATTTGAAAAACCGCAACATATCCGGTGAAACCGCGCTGGAGTTTCTGCTGGGCTTCGCACCCGATCAATGGCATGCACTGGCTCAGGCGACCAACAGCTCCGAAACCTCACTGGTCACTACCGGCATGCTCATCCGGAACGACACAGGGAAAACCCACGACCGATTCCGCAACCGTATTATGTTCCCTATCAGAGACAGGCGCGGGCGAGTAATCGGGTTTGGCGGCAGGGTAATGGACAACGCCGAGCCCAAATATCTCAACTCCCCGGAAACACCACTGTTCCAAAAAGGACGCGAGCTATACGGCCTGTATGAGCTGCGCAAACACAAACGAAACAGAGCTGATCGAATTATCGTCGTGGAAGGCTACATGGACGTCATCGCGCTCGCACAACACGATATTCACAACGCAGTGGCAACGCTGGGCACAGCCACCTCACCCGAACAAGTCTCTTTGCTGTTTCGCGAAACCGATGAAATCGTATTTTGCTTTGATGGTGATACCGCCGGCAGCAAAGCCGCATGGCGTGCACTTAACTCGGCACTGCCCTCACTCAAATCGGGTCGGGATGCACGATTTTTATTTTTACCTGCAGGCGAAGACCCGGACAGCCTGGTTAACCGGCATGGCAAAGCACACTTCGATCAACTGGTGACTCAAGAGGCACAGGAAGCCTCGCAGTTTATGTTCAGTACACTGCTTGATGAAGCAAAAAAAGGCTCCAGCGAGAGCGGCACCGGCCACAAGGCGCGTCTGGCAGAATCAGCCAAAGCACTGATCGAACAGATACCGGCCGGTGTCTACCGTGATCTCGTCAGCCAGCAACTCAACGACATAGTAGGATTAGAAGTGTTAAAAGCACAGGCACCAACCCCAGTAGCAGCACCCGACAACGGCAACAAGCCCGTGGTTAGACAGACACCGGTACGCAGAGCGCTGCTGGCAATATTGTCCAGCCCGTCAGTGATCCTGGACATCGATCCCGAAGAATATAACTTCTCTGAAAAACTACCCGGTGCAGCCTTACTGATGCAGGTGGTCGCTGTTGTTGAAAATCATCCAGAGATCTCACACAGTGGAATACTAGAACACTTTCGCGAAAAACCTGAAGGACAAAGTCTGATCAAACTGGCCGCCGCCACAATGGAAGAGCGCAGTGATGCCAACGTGGATGACCCGCTCAGCGTAGTAAGACACGCTATAGAATGGCTCAACAAAGAAACACTGGCACTGGACAACTCAGTAAGCAACAAACCTCCGTCGGCCATGACAGACGCCGAAAAGCAGGCACTGTTGCAAAGAATCAACGCGCTAAATAAGTGACACAAGGTGAAAGCACCCCGTCTGTATGTAAACAATCCATCACTCGCCGTTGACCAGCCTGTTGAGCTTGCCGCAGAAGCCGCAAAGTATCTGATCAGAGTACTCCGGCGCAACGTTGGTGACCCGCTGATACTGTTTAACGGCGACGGCTGTAACTACACAGCCACAATACTCAGCGCAGACCGACAAACAGTTGTAAAGATCACCGGTAAAACAGACAACCACAGTGAATCCCCTTTGTCGATCACGCTGGTGCAGTCACTGGCTAAAGGTACCAAGCTCGATCTGGTCATTCAAAAAGCAACCGAACTCGGTGTACAACGGATTGTTCCAGTATCATCAGAACGCTCGGTGATGCAAATAGAGGCAAAACGCCAACAGAAAAAGCACGATCACTGGCACGGTGTGGCCATTAGTGCAGCAACACAATGTGGCAGGAGCACAATACCCGTGATTGATGCGCCCGCCTCACTTGAGCACTGGCTTACTCAGCAGGTGCCGGACGGTCTGTTACTGCATCCCGGCGGCACACAAAGCATTTCTCAGATCGAGCTGTCTACATCAAGCTGTACACTCCTGATCGGTCCGGAAGGCGGCTTTAGCGAACAGGAACTGACACTCGCAACACAAAGTGGCTACCGCGCAATTAACTGCGGTCCGCGCGTTCTGCGCACTGAGACGGCAGGGTTAACCGCCGCCGCGAGTCTGCAATCACGATTCGGCGACTTTTAACAACGCCGTAAGCCGGCTTATTACACGCGTGTCTGTGCCGGACAATGCAAAGTCAAACCCGCATCTACAACTTCCTCATCCAAAAATGAACAAAGCTACATCGAACTGGAATAGGTTCTGACTGCAGGCTGGATTCATCAACGCCACACCCGATTTCGCAAGTGTGCACCGGTTCAGATTTTCCACCTTTCAACGCGTCCGTAAACCTCCGGTCAGGCGCGATAAATGCTGACTAGGCTAGCTTACGACAGATTGAAAACTTAGTGAATTTGATCACAGTTTTAGTTGTTTTTGAGACATTCTCAGTCTGAGAAACAGTGCTGAAAAAATTCACTCAAGATTATTCGATGACTGTCGCATTAAAGATACTGGACCTTTTCGAAGTAAAGCTTTCGCTTCCATCGTTAAGTCATCGAATCCGCTACTATTCCTGGAGGTAGTACCTACATGTTGACGGAAGAACAAATCCTCAACGCGTCTGAAGACGACTACATGAACAAGGAGCAACTCGACTTTTTTCGTCAGAGACTGCTTGAGATGCGTCAATCACTGACGGCACCACAGGAGGCAGAAATGTCGCTTGATGTCGAACGTGCCGCTGATGAGTCAGACCGTGCCACCCAGGAAGAGCAGTACTGGATACAAGTGCACATGAAAGAACGCGAGTCCGCACTTATCAGAGATATAGATAAGGCATTGCATAGAATCAGAACCGGAGACTACGGCTTCTGTGAAGATACCGGTGACGATATCGGCATCGAAAGACTGCTGATTCGCCCGACTTCCAGATTTACTGCAGAAGCTCAGGCCAGACGCGAATTACAGACTCGCCAATACGCAAGTGCCGCCTGATCAAGGGTGATAGACAGATAGTTTATTCGCACGCCAGATAAGTACCATTTGCCAGAGATGGATCACGCCAGATAGCAAAAAACCCCAGAGCCTTAGCCAACTCGCACGCGGGTATGAAGTCAGGGAGAAGATCTTCATATTCCGTCATAAATACCGGCTTGTCGTTTTCAATAAAAACGGTTGCAGCCTGACACCAGTTATCGACATAACAGTCTTCAGTCAGCATCCAGTCAACATTTCCCACCACATCCGGCGCCATCTCTTCGGCATTTTTTAAACCAATACTTAAACCTCTCGCATGGGCTTCCTCCGCCAGCCAGCGGATGTAGGCAATGCTCTCATCGAGCGTCATCCTGAAGTTGGTACCGATGTTCACCACGTTTCCATTGGTGTCACGTGTTTCATAGTTGTGCGCATCGACATTGTCGGTTTCAATTGCATCGAAACCTTTGTTACTACAGGTATCCATACGGTTGCGCATAATATCGGCAAAAGCCTGGTAGTTGCCGTAGTCAATCCAGCGCTCATCAATGAGGTCTTCATACTGCTCCCCTTTGACAGCATCGGGAAACAGACTTGCATCAGACCGCCATGATTCCACGGTACCTGCACTGAAATAACAGATGACTTTGACGCCACGCGCCTTAAGCTCACGAATTTTTTCTACCGGTGTATCGATATCCAGGTTATAGACGTCTACATCGAAACTCGTATCCACCTCACCCTGCAGCTGCCACTGCCACGTGAGCGGCTCACTGGCCTTCGGCTGCCACCAGTTATTGCCGATTGCAGCGTCCGGGTTACCTACATCACCCGGGTTTCCAGTGGCATCCAGAAGTGGTGTTTCGTTACAGGCGCCTGCAAGCAGCAACAGACCCGACAACACACTTCGCGATACATTACGGCGATATCGCTGAACCCCGACAACTCCCTGTCTGCGAAAAAACATCGACATTAACGACAGCTCAGCCTGAAAGAGCCATCCAGCGACAGCGGTAAAAACAATGTTTGAAAACCATACTCAAGAGATACAGCGCAAATCGCAGCGCGCTCTGCCGGATAATCGATCACCGGCAGCAGCGCAGTACCCTCTGCATCGAAAACCTTATATTCAGCATTAAAGACCGGCTTGCCTTTTTCGATCATCGGGCGATACCCATCGCACTCGTTGTATTCAAAACACTCTTCATTGATCACCAGATCAAAGTAGTCAGCCAGCTCTTCAATCAGTTCCACATTGTTTTTAAGCGCGACCGACAGATCCCTTTTGTGCGCTTCATTGGCCAGCACTTTAACGAACTGCTTTTGATCATCCAGGGTAAAACTAAAACCCGACTGCGCACTGGGTATCCAGCCGTCGACATTGTCCAGTTCCACTCCGTCACATCCCAGCGCAACAGCCATATCCATTCTATTCACCATCAGCTTCGATACCATCGGATCAAGAATGTCCAGCCAGCGCTCCTGCGGGTAGTACTGATGGGGATTGCCAAGCGTTAGTTCATCAAACAAACCGGCATCAGGGCGCCAGGGCTCATAGGTGCCGGCAGAAAAATAACAGATCACCTGTCGCCCCATATCGTGCAGCGGCGTAATAGAATCTGTACCGAGCTGCGCGAACATATCGACGACATAAACATCAGCCTCATACTCAAGATTCACCGCTGTGGAGCTTCCACTCAACTGCCAGTTCCAGGTCGTTTCAGGTGTAAACCTTGCCCACGAACCTTCAGTGATCGGTGCTGACCCGGCGTCCAGCAATATTGCCTTCGCCCGCACCAGGTCGAGCTGCGCCGCTATGGGGTCCGTCGAGGCTCCGCCGCCGCTTACGGGCGTCAGGTTTTCACTTCCGCAGGCCGCGCAAAGCGCAAAGGCACACGCCATGGCGGTATGTCTCCAGACCGTCTTGTACATTAATCGTCTCTAACCGTTCGAAAGGGGGCGTCATGGTATGCCGATACCACCGACAGTTAACGGCAGAGCGGCAGAAACGTGCAGCCACCGCCTCACAAAATGAACCGCAGCAGCGCTCAATGCGCTAAGCAATCCGCCCGTTTCAGCGCTTACGTTCTACCAGCGCTTCAAGCGCTCCCTGCCAAACGGTGTAGTAATCATCGCTGTCAACAACCGGTGCCTGCTTTTCGAATTCAGCGATATGCCTTGAGAGTTCATCAGCCCACTCAGTCCAGCTGAACACACCCTGTTCATGGCACTGCACTGCAAGCGCAAACGTGCGCGCCTGCCACGGCGAGGCAAACACAGGTTCATCGTCTTGTAGTGGAATACCTGGCAGGCGGCGACTATCCATGATGATCACCCGCCTCAACTGGCCGGACAAGTAATTCAAGCGCCGCAATATGCTGTTGCAGGCTTTGCAGGTAGGGCTCAAACAGATCCACATACACCGGACAACGCTCAGCGGCCGACTCCCCCCACAAACTCTGGGGCTCGAACCTCACGCCATACAAATGCGCTGCGCTTTTGTTGCCACTGAGCGCATGTTCATCCGCATAAATATGTGATCCATGGTGTGACACCACCTCACCGACTTTGCCTTTCACATAAGCCGGTGCACGGGTATGTTGCTGTTGGTTGTCCGCGTTAACCACGACTTTATCGCCAATGCTGAACCGCGCCGGTGCCACCTCTTCCATCAGTGTCGGGCCACCGCTTGAAAGAACCTCATCGATTCGCTCGGGACTGGCAGCCTCGACCACAACACTGCGACTATCAACAATGCCGCTTTGCAACTCTTCATCGCTAACCAAACCGTTCTCAACCAGCAAAGTCTCCAGCCCGTGCAGCCAGTGCTCGTAGTAGCTGCCGGCAAGATACTCAGCCGGTTCCGCACGTTCACGCGCGAAACGCGACTGATCCAGGTTCCACCTGCCCAGCATACCGCAGGCAAGCGTCAGCGAAAAAACCTTCTCTTCCCAGGTATGTTTAAAGTTCTCCTGTTGCGAAGAGTCAATCGTGCCAAAACCGTGTTTACCACCGAGATCATGTGCGCCGTTCACAACACATCCACCCCGATCATCGAATCCCTGGTGACTCGCTGTGCCAGCAACTCTTCGCTCAACCCGTCGCTACCCTCAGGGCGCATGGGCAGCACCAGATAACGGATTTCAGCAGTAGAATCCCACACCCTGATTTCTACATCGTCCGCTAAACCCACCCCGAACTCCTGCAACACATCGCGTGGTTGTGACACCGCCCTTGCCCGATAGCTGGAAGCTTTATACCAGGCGGGCGGCAACCCGAGCACCGGCCACGGGTAACACGAGCACAGCGTACACACCACCATATTGTGCACGGCAGGTGTATTCTCAACACACACCATATGCTCACCCTGGCGTCCGGCAAAACCCAGTGATGCAATCGCGGTCGTCGCATCTTCCAACAGTGCCTGCTTGAATGCCGGGTCTGTCCACGCACGTGCAACAACCTTTGCACCGTTTTTCGGCCCTACTTTGTGCTCGTAGGTATCGACCAGCTTATCCAGAGACGCCGGATCCACCAGCTTTTTCTCAATCAACAGCGCTTCAAGCTTTTTGACACGGCTTTCGATATCCGAAAGCGGTGCGTGATGGTGGTGCTCCGGGGGTAGATTGGACAAGTGCATCCGCTCCTGCATTCTGTGTTCTGCAAGCGTGCATTATTCAATGGGATTTGTCGATCACTCTGATCTGGTTAGCAGCCACCGCGGTAGATACAATGGAAGAAAATTAATAGGCTGGCCATGTTGAAAATCTTACTGATCGCATTACTGATGATAGCCGTGGCGATCATCGCTTTTCTGTTCTACCAGGGCAGAGCATCAGTCAACAAGGCACCGCCGGCTCTCAACAGCAGCGGCGCGCTGCCGACCTGCCCCGACAAACCAAACTGTGTCTCCAGTACCGCGGCGGCGACCGATGACACACATTACATCCAGCCAATTGACGCGGCTGTCAGCATGGAATCCATCAAAGCGGCAGTCGACAAAGACGGTGGCACAAATATCGTCATCGACGGCAACCTGCTCACCGCCACCTATAAAAGCGGTCTGTTCGGCTTTGTCGATGATCTCATGCTGCAGGCAAATGCCGACCACATCGACGTGCGGTCTTCCTCCCGTGTCGGTTACAGTGATCTGGACACGAATCGCAAACGGGTGGAACGCCTGCGCCGGATGCTGTCTCGCTGAGTGAACTCTGCTGATATGTCTATACTCAACAGCAGCAATTAAAGAGGTTTCTATGTCAGACCAACCACTCGATGCAGCATCGCCCGACGACGGCGAAGACACCACGCAGGATCAGGCTGCATTACTATCCAGAATCGAGTGCCGCCTGCTCGGTGCGCTGATGGAAAAACAATTAGCCACACCGGACAACTACCCACTGACCGTCAACAGCCTGTTGAGTGCCGCCAATCAGAAGTCCAGTCGGGAACCGGTCAGCAATTACCAGCAGGGCGAGGTCGTACGCTGCCTGCGTGAACTCGAAGAAAAACGCTTCGTGCGTTACGAAATGGGCGCGCGCAGCGAAAAATACGAACAGCGTTTTACCAATGAACACAGCCTCAGTCGCAAACAACAGGCACTGCTTTGCGTCATGATGTTGCGCGGGCCTCAATCCGTCGGAGAATTACTTACCCGCACGCAAAGGCTCTACGAATTCAGCGATCGCAACGACCTCACAGTCAGCCTCGAAAGACTGACACAAGGTGAATCACCGATGGTTGTACTGATACCCCGCCAGGCCGGTCAGCGCGACGATCGCTACGCACATCGGCTATGCGGTGAAGTTGAAGTGCCACCACCGGGAAAAACAACGGCGTCATCCGCGCCGGCACAAACACAAACCAGCAGCGAACTTGATGATCTGAGAAACGAGGTCGAGACCCTGAAACAGCAGCTTAACGCGCTGTATCAGCTCACCGGCCACCAGGTTCCCGATTAACGGCCGCCGCGACAACACTCTTATCATCCTGTTCGTCATCATCAATACACCGAACCATCATAGTACAGAGCAAACATCATGAGCCAGAAAAAACCCTGGGCAGCCCCCATGCCGACCTCGCAATTCAATTTCATGCGCGACCTGCTCGCAGCACCGAGTCCTGTCGGACTTGAAAGTGCAATGACACATGGCGTGCTGAAGCCCGAATTCGATAAATTCGCCCCGAAAAAATGGAAAATGCACAGCTTCGTCGGCAATGCAGGAGTTGTCTGGGACACCCACCCCGGGCAGGATGATATGTTTAGCGTAATGATCATCGGTCACGCCGACAAAATACGCATGCAGGTAAGAAAAATCGGTGCTGACGGCAAAATCTGGATCAATACCGATGCTTTCCTGCCGTGTACAGTCATTGGCCATGAAGTCACCCTGTACAGCGAAGACCCGGCAAAACCCGGCACCTATCGCACTATTGAAGGTGGCACTGTCGAAGCGCTGGGCGCGATCCATTTTTCTGAAATGGCTCACCGCACCGGTGATAAAGGCATCTCCCCCAAACAAATCTATCTGGAGTTACAGATTCACGGTGACGACAAAAAAGGCCAGATAGAAGCCCTGGGCATCCGTCCGGGTAATACACTGCTGTTAAACCGGCCTATCAAACACGGCTTCAGCCCCGACACATTTTACGGCGCCTATCTCGACAACGGACTGGGCTGCTTTGTTGCCGCTGAGCTCGCCAGACTCATGGCAAAGGCACCGGCCTGTAAAAACGTCAGAACCATGTACGCGTTCGCTTCACACGAAGAAATCGGTCGCTTCGGCAGCCGTGTCATGGCAGGAGAACTCAAACCCGATGCCATCATCGCGGTCGATGTGAATCACGACTACGTCGCCGCACCCAACATTGGCGATCGCAACATGGAGCCGCTGGAAATGGGCAAAGGGTTTACCCTGTCTACCGGCGCCATTGTCAGCGAACAACTCAATGCACGCATTCAAAACGCTGCGCTGAAAAACGATATCCCCCTGCAGATGGATGTCTGCGGCAATGATACCGGTACTGACGGCATGGCCGGTGTACTCGCCAGTGTAGATACCGCTGCCACCTCCATCGGATTCCCGATTCGTAACATGCACACGATTTCAGAAAGCGCTCACACCGGTGACGTCATTGCCGCCACGCATGTGATTTTTGAAACCATCAAAGCAATGGATAAAGAAAAAGACCTGCACGCAAGTTTCAAGGCCAACCACCCGAGGCTTGATAAGGCAAAATCAATCAAACACAGCGCCCCGAAAAAGAAAAAGGCCACTGCAAAAAAGAAACGATAAACGCCGCTGAACAACACCGGTGACGCTGCTTGTAAGGGCTGTCACCGGTGTAACAGTCGACGCCGGTGGTTGGGTACTAATGACCACTTAACGCGTCGAGCACCTGTTGGTAGCTGATAGACTCACAGCGACCAAACAGCGGCTCTCTCTGCAGTTTTGCCTGGCTGATTGCAGGAGACGACAACCCGCACAGCACCCGCGCAAGCTCAACAGAAGATGACAACACCTGCGGATGTGCCTGCTGCAATGCGCGCGCTGCATCAATCACACTGTCCGCAGGTGATGTTTGATTGCGCGGCGACATTAACACCGCTTGTTTATTCTCACACCACGAACAGTGCCCGCAGTCTTCATCCAGCGCTTGTTCAAAACGGGCGGTCAGTGCCGAAGACTGACACGCGTCCAGTGAAACCCAGTCAATCACCTGCTGCAATCGCTGCAACTCGCGTTGCTCACGTTCCAATGCTGCATTAAACAATACTTCAGCGAGGTCAGACGTTGATGGCGGTCGTTTTAATACAGTGTATCTATTGCGCACCCCTGCGACTTTAACTTCCAGCATATTCTGCTCGGCAAGATAGTCCAGCGCACGCACCAGTCTCTCGCGTGGCTGCTGCAATGCCAGCGCCGCCTGATCAAGATCAATTTGAAACCACGTACGCGCTTTTTCAGCAAACCTGAATATATTGCCGATAAAATCACGTCGCTCTTCATTAAAGCCGGACAGAATCTCCTGCGATGATTTCAAAGGCTTGAACTGATAGCTGGCATAAAACGGAGTTCCTCCTTTGAGGTACGCCTGCAACTCCAGTTGCGTGAGTAAAGTCCGCAATACCAGCGGGCGGATATCACACTGCCGTGCCAGCTCAAACAACGATATATCAAACTCGTTTTCCGCAGGAAACACACACTCAACAAAGCGACTTAAGGCCGATGCAGCGGGTGTATCACCATAGATAAAATTCTCAAGCGGCGTGAGGTCATCAGCACACGCCAGCAAATGACAGGTGGCCGGTTCACCATCGCGACCTGCCCTGCCGATTTCCTGCGAATAGTTCTCGAGACTTTTCGGCAGGTTATAGTGATAAACACCGCGGATGTTGCTTTTATCAATACCCATTCCAAAGGCAATAGTCGCCACCACCACACTGCTGTCAGACTGTATAAACCAGTCCTGAACTTCATTGCGTTGTTCATCCTTTAAGCCGGCATGATAGTGTCGGGCGTCAATATTGTTTTGCTGAAGAAACGCAGCAACTGTTTCTGCTGTTTTTTGCAAAGTCACATAAACAATTGCCGGCCCCTTGTGACTTGCAGAGTGATTTGCAGATAAAATCTGCAACAGCAATCTGTCGCGTTCTGTTGCACTTGCCACTGTCGTACGCAAGGTCAGATTAGGACGATAAAACCCGGTATTAACAGCGCAGCCGGGTGCGATTTCAAACTGCCTGCATATATCCTGCAATACATCCCTGGTGGCAGTGGCAGTTAACGCCAACAACCGTTTGGCATCACAGGCGCGCGCAAATTGCACCAGTTTTAAGTAGTCCGGGCGGAAGTTATGACCCCACTCGGAAATACAATGCGCCTCATCAACTGCAAACAACGAAATTTCTATTTGCTCAAGTGCGGCGCGAAACCGCTCGTTATTGAATCTTTCAGGAGCGACGTACAGCAATTTCAACGTGCCGTTTCGCATGTCTTCAACTACCTCGCGGTACTCCTCCAGAGAGAGTGAAGAATCCAGACGGGCAGCTCGAATACCTTTGGCCTGCAGCGCATCAATCTGATCTTTCATTAATGCGATGAGCGGCGACACCACCAGCGTCAGACCATCAAGGATCAAAGCCGGCAACTGGTAACACAAAGACTTACCGCCGCCAGTGGGGAAAACGGCAGCTGCAGACTGCCCGTTCAGCAAGTGCTCTATCACCTGCTGCTGTCCGTCGCGGAAAGTGCCGTACCCGAAGTACTTCTGAAGGGTTACATGGATATCAGGCATCGGCCGGATCATTTGAGAGCGGTGGTTTATCATTGATTACTACCTACAGCAAACTACGTGTACATCAAAAGAATTAAAAAACTGCCGGTGGCAGGGTAACCGGTATGGCGTCCCTCATCCCCTGCTTTACCGTACTGCATTCATGTAACAGTTGCACGAATTTTGTGAAAAAAAATTCCGCGTAAGTGTCACTGACGGTATCGCCGGATAGTCAGGTCGACTCGTTAGACTGCTCCTCAATCACATGCAGCAACCCTATCACCAGAAGCGATGTTGCCTGTACTATCTGTTTGCGATCAATTTTGTAGTCATTGACCATCCAGTGAATTGTCGCCTGTCGAATCGCACCGAGCACAGACACCCCGAGCAACACGCCCTGCTCGTCCTCTATTTCCCATGCCGGGTAAAGGTTGTGCCCGAGCCTTAAGATCAAACGACCGAGCGACTCCATACGCTCATTGCAGAACTGATCAACCGCATCACTGACCCCCAGCACCTCCAGCATCAATATCCGCGCGACCCGCTTATCCTCCAGTTCCATCATCACCGCATCCAGTATTTCAGGAATAACCAGTCGGGGATCAGCATTCGCATCCGCCTGATTCGACACCGTCACGATATGGTGCTGGATACGCCGAAAACACTGATCGAAGGCGGCAATCAGAATGTCTTCGTTACTCGAAAATGACTCGTAGTAATAACGAACGGTAAGCCCGGTTTGCGCACAGAGATTACGCACCGTCACCGCATTAAATCCCCGGGTACCGAACAATTCTATACCCGCATCAATAAATTGCTGACGGCGCTGGTTGGTTCTTTCTTCCCTGGTCAGACCACCGTAGAGCCCCTTTTTTCGAATCTTCTTTTTCACCATTCAAGTTGACAACATATTTTGCCGACAGTAAAGTGACAACAGTTGTTGTCAGTTTAGTATCACGATGATTTGTACGAATAACCGGTGACACCAATGCACATCAGTGGCACCGGCGATATCGGCGAACCAATCGGTGGTGCAAATGCCCCTGCCGGATACCACCACCGCAGATTGTTGTTTTATCAACCTTTATTGAAACGATACCACCACATCACCAAACCAAGACTGCGATGATCAACTACAAAGTACCGCTGCGCGATATCAGATTCCTGATCGAAGATGTCTTCGATTTCGAAACCCACTATCAGGCTCTGCCGGGCACCGAAGAGGCCAGCCCTGACGTGGTTGAAGCCATTATTATTGAAGCGGCAAAATTCTCTGAAGACGTACTCTCCCCGCTCTATCAGTCAGGTGACAGCGGCTGCACGTTCAAGGACGGGGACGTCACTACCCCCGAGGGTTTCAAAGAGGCCTATCAGCAATTCATCGATGCAGGCTGGCAGGGATTGTCGGGACCGGCAGAGTTCGGTGGCCAGGGCCTGCCCTCCTCACTGGGTATCATAAAGTCAGAGTTGATCGGCACCGCCAACTGGCCCTGGGCGATGTATCCGGGGCTGTCGCTCGGTGCAATGAACACCATTAATCTGCATGGAAGCGAAGCGCAGAAAAAGACTTACCTCGGCCCGCTGACTGAAGGCACATGGGCCGGCACCATGTGCCTGACCGAATCCCAGTGTGGGACTGATCTCGGTCAGGTTAAGACTATGGCAACACCGAACGGTGATGGCAGCTATAGCCTGTCGGGCAGTAAAATATTTATCTCCTCAGGCGAGCACGACCTCACCGAAAACATCATCCATATCGTCCTGGCACGCACCCCGGACGCCCCCGCCGGGACACGCGGGATCTCCCTGTTTATCGTCCCTAAAGTAGGCGTCAACCCGGATGGCACACTGGCTGATCGCAATGCAGTGCACTGCGGATCAATTGAAGAAAAAATGGGTATACACGGTTCGTCCACCTGCCTGCTTAATTTTGATAATGCGGTTGGCTACCTGCTCGGCCCGCTCCATCAGGGACTGCAGTGCATGTTCACCTTCATGAACACCGCAAGGCTGGGCACGGCTATTCAGGGGGTTGCCGCCGCCGAACTGTCATATCAGGGCGCACTACCCTACGCCCGGGAGCGACGTTCCATGCGTGCATTGAGCGGTCCGAGAGACACAGATAAATCCGCCGATCCGCTCATCGTTCACGGCGATGTTCGTCGCATGCTGTTAACCCAGAAAGTCATTGCTGAAGGCGGGCGGGCAATGCTGTATCACTCAGCCATGCTCTCAGACAACATGTTCGCAGCACAGGCAAAAAACGACGAAGACGCCATACAGTTATATGAAGACCGGCTCGGATTTATGACACCGATACTTAAAGCCTTCCTGACAGAACTGGGTTATGAGGCAGCCAATCACGGCGTACAAATCTATGGCGGCCACGGTTTCATTAAAGAGTGGGGGATGGAACAAATCGTTCGCGACACGCAAATAGCCAAACTCTATGAGGGAACCACCGGCATTCAGGCGCTGGACCTACTAGGGCGCAAGGTGCTCCTCGGAAAACTAAAGAGCTTTAATGATTTCCGTTCATTAGTAGACCAATTCATAAAATCGCATAGTAATAAACGTGAGATGAAACCCTATATCAGCCAGCTCAAAATTTACATGCGGGCCTGGCGGTTTAAAACCTGGCGACTGGCCTACGGAGCAAAAAGAAACCGCGATCTGGTAGGCACAGCATCTTACGACTACCTGATGTATTCAGGCTACATTGTGATGGCTTTTTTCTGGGCCAGAATGGCAGATGCGGCTTTCTCAAAACTCGCCGTCGGGAGCAACAACGAATTCTACCGCGCCAAGGTTCAATCAGCAGATTTCTATTTCAATCGCATCCTGCCACGAGCAGGCGCGCATGGACACATGATGACCAAAAACCCGGAAAGCCTGATGCAGATGCCGGAGCAGAATTTTTCATTTCACTAGCGATGAATAACAGCAACCGCAGAAGCAGCAGGCATCTTTTGATTTCCCTACGACAAAGGAAACCACAAAAGCTCTGTACGTCCGGGTTTTAGACGGTTACCTGCACGCACTGGGCAGTGCACTTTCAGGCATAGCCCACGTGCTCGACGGGTGAGTTCGACATGACCAGTTAAGCACCGCGGAATCACTGTTGTCGAGCACCATCCACAAGCGCTTACCTTGTAAATCGGGTCCTGCACCCGCCCCGAAATGAGCAACAATACGCCCACCGTAGGTACTATCACTGTACCAATGTACATAAGCCACTTTGGCATCCGGGTCGGGGTTATCGTAAAAGCGAGTAGAATTAGACGGGAACGGCTGGCGCAGAGCATGCATCTCGCCCACTTTAATTTTCGCCTCCTGAATATACTTAAACGCCTCCGATGCAGCCGCCTGCTGTACATAACTACGATAATTCGGTATCGCAAATGATGCCAGAATCCCGATTATCGCAATGACAACCATCAACTCAATCAGAGTGAATCCAGACTGTCGATTTTCCATGCGTTCAAGCCGCCAAGCCTTAAACCCAACGTGGCGGCACTGAAAAATTGTGCTTTAGTTCAGATTGGAAAACCCTGAACAACTCGAAAAATAAAGATAGATACCGAACAGTATCTGCTGCGATAAGGGCTTATGACAGGACTCCGACTCCCACTTGAAATCAATAAAAAACGCCTTACCGTCCCGAACCTGCGCTCCGCAATAGCGCGCTCCGGGCATCACAATCATGTCGAATGAGCACCTGGCTCAACGGCAAAACCCTTTAATCACAATGACTTTGTATAGTTTCAATCATCTTCGGCCCGATCCCTTTTACCCCGGCAAGCTGCCCGTCACGGAGTGCGTTACACAGAGAGGCCATACTGTCGATCCCATAATCCTGAAATAACATACGGGCTGTTTTGGCACCCAGTTTATTGACCGCAGTCAGTTCCAGAACACTCAGTGGAGGGGGCTGACCATATTGATCATCTGAAAATTTGGCAGTCGTGCCCGTGCGAATGATTTCTTCCAGATAACCGGTAATCGTGCCACCTACCCCTGCAATAGTATTGAGCTGATTGTTATCATCCAGAGCATCGATCAACTCAGGCATGCGGGAGATAGTGTGCGCGAGCTGGCCGTATCGCTTTGCATGGTCTTCCGGGTATCCACCGATAATTAAATATTCCCCCAGCTGCTTTATGATGGCAGCAACCTCATCATTGCGATGCCATCGCGTTCTGCCTTTATCATCTGTATAGGACTGATCTTTAGGTAATTTGCGTTCTTGTGATTTTTTAACCTGAGCCATAAGTCACCTTGTCTAGTCTTCACAATATCCGGATTGCCCACATCATGATAGATCACAGATAAGTATTCATACCAGCTATACGTTTTAGTGCAAACACGCCCCCACCGGCTCATATGCCTATAGCGCATATACCCGACTGGCGGCTATCCCGCGTCAGCGCAACAAGTCCGCTAACCCGGAAGCCCTGACCCGCTTGTAATCAACACCTATGCGAACCGCCGCTTCACTGCCATAGATATCAGCTGTGCTTTTCGCCCGCGTTATACCGGTGTATAAAAGATCCCGACTGAGCAACGCATGCGGAGGCTCCGGCAACACTAACAATACACCGGCAAATTCAGATCCCTGGGTTTTATGTACTGTCATGGCGAAGCAAGTCTGGTGAGCAGGCAGTCTGCCCGGCGCGACAGCGCGCACAGCCCCCTCACCATCTGCAAACCACGCCATCATGTGGCCGTGCATATCCGGCCAGATCAATCCGGTATCACCATTGTAAAGCCCGGTTCCCGGATCGTTGCGGGTAATCAACACAGGGCGTCCGCGATACCACATCTGGCCGGGCTGCATATGACCGAGCCTGACTAGGCGCGACTCTATAAAGCGATTAATCTGCTCCACACCACGCGGCCCCTGATATAAAGCACACAGGACTCGATACCCTGATGACGCAGCAAGCGCACTTTCCACACTTTCGCTCACGATAACGTTAACCGCCGCAGGAACAGCCTGCCCGAGCAGTTGATGATTCAGAGTCACGTGCTCGGGGTTAATGAAGCACAGATCGGCAAACTGAGGGTCGTTACCAATAGCAATGGCATCATCTGGTGCGCCTGCATTAACTGCTCTGGCAAAGCGACCAATGCCGGATTTCGCATCGAACCGGTAGCTGTGTTGCAACTCCACTACCGCATCAGCCATACCACCGGTACTGCTGTGCACTTCTATCGAGTCGAACCCCGGACAGCTACTAACCAGTACCGAACGCTGTTCATCACTATAGCGTGTGGGTGTTGCATCACCCACGATATCACCCAGCACATTTCCTGCTTCGACCGATGCCAGTTGATCACGATCACCCAGTAAAATAAGACGTGCACCCTCATCAAGTGCAGAGACTAAAGAATGCATAAGCGACAGATCTACCATTGAGGCTTCATCTACCAGCACCAGATCATAAGGCAGCGGAAAGCCTGCATTGTGTTTAAACCCGACTCTGCCTGGCTGATAGCCAAGGGCACGATGCAAAGTTGATGCAGTATCCGGCAACGCCAAAGATAAACCCAGCTGTTGTAATTCAGTGACTTCACTACGCAATGATTCCAGTAAACGCGCCGCCGCCTTACCGGTAGGTGCCAGTAGAGCTATACGAGGCGCCTGTGCTAATTGCGCCTGCAATACAGCAAGCAAGCGGGCCACCGTACGCGTTTTTCCGGTACCCGGCCCACCGGTAATCACGCACAGGCGTTGCCGTGCTGCAACAACCGCCGCGACCCTCTGCCAGTCCGGCCCCTGCCATCGCTGTTGTGGCGGAAATAACTGATCCAGTAACTCGATTGACGGCGGAATCGATTCAGCAGCGCTGTGACTCAGCAAACCAAGTAACATCTGCGCAAGTTCCTGTTCAGCCAGCCAGTAACGGGCAAGGTACACGCGTCCGGCTTCATCAAGTACCAGTGGCTGTGTCACTGGCAACTGAGGTGCCTGCACAACCGGGCTTTCCATCAGTTCAGCGCGTAATTGCATCTCATCTTTAGCAATCGCAACCTCCGCCACACTGGCAAGCGTCACACAAACATCGCCGTTTTGCACAGCGGCACTCGCCAGCACAGCAGCACACCACAATGCATCAGAGGGCTCACGCGCCATCGCCAGCATCAAGTCTGCAAACGCTGTATCTGCAGAATTGACTGTGCGCTCTTCCACGGCAGCACGTACCCACTCACGCATGGGAATCTCCCCCGCTCAATAGCGCATCAAACGCCATCAACAACGATTCAGGTGGCCTGGCTTTATATACTCCCGGTGGGTGTGCGTCCCCGGTTGATCCGGGCATTCCCCGAACAAACAAATAGTACACACCACCAAAGTCGCGCTCGAAATCAAAGTCCGGCAGGCGTGCGCTGAGATAACGCCTTAGCGCCACAGCATATATCAGGTATTGCAAATCATAACGATGATGCTGCATCGCTTCCTTCAGCGCTGCACTACTATAGTCAGCATTGTCATAACCCAGATGGTTTGACTTATAGTCAGCGATAAACCATCGCCCGTCGTGACGGAAAGTCAGATCGATAAAGCCGGTCATAAAACCATCGAGCTGTTCGAAAGTTAGTCCATCTTCCTCACCGAACATACCGTAACGCCGCAACAGCGACACCAGCGCATCCGCTTGCAGCGATCGAACGGGAAAGTGAAAGCCAAGTTCATCCAGCCGATCTTTCTTTTCAAGCTTACTCAATGAAAAACCATTTTCTTCCAATGGCGTATCCAGGGTATTGCGTACCAGCTGACATAACGCCGGCGCCCACTGAGGATCAACCGCGTGCGCGCGCAACTGATGCTCCGCATACTCTTGCAGGTCTGTGTTATCAGCATTAAAAAAGTCCAGATGCTCAAAAACGGCATGTACCAGCGTGCCGGCCTCAGCACCGCGCGGAAAGTGAAACGGGCTGTTGTAATCAAGCGTGTCCGGTTTGTCTGACGGCAGGTCCGCTGCATCGTGATCGGGCAGCTCAACCGCATGGGTTGCACCACGTGCAAGGCCGGTGTAACTGCCGACACGCCAGCTTGCGTAAATATAACGGGTCGCGATACGCGCCTGCTGATCCTCATCGGTTACCGGTAACAACGGCATCGTACTTTGATCGTCGACAACAGCTGACCTTGCGATATCCGGGCACAGGCTCACCAGCTTATCTATTGTTTCATCCACCGGTGCCTGACAATCACTGGTACTGGAAAATTTAGCCGGTAGCACCACATCAAGTAACTGCCATAAAGCTGCATGGTGTGCATGTTTATTTGCCACAACACCAATCCAGCAACTCTGTTCGGCACGGGTCAGTGCCACATACAGTGTACGTAAAGACTCATCCTGTTGAGCCTTTGAAATCTGTGCCTTTCTTTCAGCCAGCTGCTCACTGCCGACATCAAGTCGCGGCTGGCCCTCTTCACTGAAGGCAACAGCATCGTCTTTGACTGCAGGGTCTTTACCGACACCGGCAAAAGGCAACATCACTATTGGATACTGCAGACCTTTAGATTTATGAACCGTCACAATCTGCACCAGCGCTTCATCACTCTCAAGCCTTAGCTGCAAAGCTTCATCGGCGCTTTGTTCTTTCCAGCGTTGTGCGGTTTTCAGCAGCGCTGACAAATCCGGATGATCCTGCCACGCAGTCTGCAACACGTCCGCCAGGTGCAGGTAGTTACCCAGCACCCGATCAATACCTCTGGCCACAGCCATCGGGGTGGCAAGCGCCTTTACACGACTTTCGAACAACGCCATAAAACGCAATACTGCCGCCTGCGGTCCGGCCTGCCAGCATTTGTCACGGCATTGCTGGACCGCATCTTCAATGCGCTGCCAGGCAACGGCATCATCGCGCCACTGCAGTAATTGGGCAGCACTGTAACCACCCAGCGGCGATACCAGCACCCGACTCAGGCTGGCGCTGTCACCGGGGCGAGCCAGCGTGCGCAACAAGGCCATAACATCGAGTGCCTCGGGACTCTTAAACACGCTCTCACGTGACTGCATCGCACTGGCCACACCAGCGGCAAGCAATGCCTCACGTACAGACTGTGCCTGATTATGTGTCGACACCAGCACAGCAATATCTCTGGCTCGAACCCGTTCACTACCCAGTGAAGCCTGTTCAAGCAACCACGCAACACGGCTGGCACAACCTTGTGCAAGCACCCGGCGTGAATGTTCAATCGCCGGCAGCTTTTCATCAGTCACCTCAACATAATCAAACTGCAAAGGTGCAAGCCCCTGACCATCGATGTTAACAGGCTGATCTTCGGCAACGCCACCCGCACTTACCGATACATAATCAATATCTGCGTTACCGAAAGGACGATCGGACTGCGCATAAAGTACATTCAGCGCATTAATCAAACGCTGCGATGAGCGCCAGTTCTTATCCAGTGAATGTTGTCCATCGGCACTGTCACGTGCACGCAGGTACATAGTGATATCTGCACCACGGAAACGATAAATCGATTGCTTGGGGTCACCTATTAAAAAAAGAGCGTGTGGAGAGTCTTCAGTAACCGGAAACAGCCGGTCAAATATTTCGTATTGCACCCGGTCGGTATCCTGAAATTCATCGATCAGCGCCACCGGGTAGCGCGTACGCAGCAAAGTGGTCAGTCGCTCGCCGTTGGCACCGTACAGCACAGCATGTAACTGCAATAGCAAATCATCAAACGTGCGTTGCCGCGCAAGCAGTTTGCGTTGCGCTAAATCGCTGCTGATGAATTCCTTTGCATGATTTTGCAACGCCACTAATCGCTGCAGTTGACATTCTTTATAGCGACTGATCAACACATCAATACATTCACCCAGTGAAGACTGTGGTGACTCCTTACCCTTTCGGGTCGACGCAACAAGCGTCTCATTGCTCAGCAGCAACAACCCGCCGGAAATATAGACAGGCAGTTTTTCAAGTAGTACAAGCTCTGACGCAAGGCGACCTGCTTCACCAACGGACTCGGCAGTGTATAGCCTTGGCGACTTGCCCTTATTGATCTGCTTGTTCGCTACGCCCTCCAGCACCTGCGCCACCCAGGCTTCGCCATCCACCATCCATGCCTGCGCAAACTCGTGCCAGGCAGTCTGATAATCCGCCTGCGTCAATTGCATCTGCTGTTCACTGAACTGAGGCACCAACTCACTGGCAGGGTCCGTCAACACCGACGACAAACGATTCAACACCTTTTGCGGACTACGCCAATTGCTGTGGATTATTTCGGTTTCTGCTGCAGCCATCGGCGTTACCTTCTCACGCCACCAGGCTTCAGCCGACCGAATCCTCAGTGCATCGACATCAGCCTGCAGTTCAGCATCAAACAATTCACCACTCTCAAACGCCTGTTCGCGCAACACTCGGTCGCAAAAACTATGAATGGTAAAAATGGCAGCCTGATCCATTGACTGATAGGCAAGCTCAAGTCGTGCACGGGTTTTCGGATTATCCCGATGCGGGTCGAGTACCGCGTGTAACGTGGGGTCAGCCTCTGCCGCTGATGTTTCGTCGAGCACCTCAAGCGCTGTGGCAATGCGCAATCGCAACCGTGCTCGCAGCTCTTCAGTGGCGGCATTGGTAAATGTGACCACCAGAATATTTTCTACCGTCGGCGGGCTTTCATTGTGCTCATCAATCAGCAGGCGCAAGTAAAGATTAGCTACAGTAAAGGTCTTACCGGTGCCGGCACTCGCTTCAATCAGGTGCCTGCCTCGCAGCGGCAGAGTGGCAGAATCAAGTGTTGCAGTCACGGCTTTAGTACCTCATCACCCAGCAACGTACCGGCCCAGGCATGTACTTCCTCCCGACTGAGCAGATCACTTGTGTTGCCATACAGCACTTGAACCGCCTCATCTTCACTTTCGCCCGGGCCGCCGAAACTTGAACCACTCCAGACGGTCTGTGAATTACCTTTTACCGCACCCGCAATAATCGCACTGCTTTTTACAAAAAACGGCAGGGCTTTATGCTGCCCGATGCTCCAGCCTTCAAACCACGGTTGCAGTTTTTCAAGCGCCTGCTCCTGCTCCACAGCAGGCAATGAACGCTCTTTGTCTTTTGTAAACAACAACGATCGACCGGTAAGTCTACCCGCGGCACAGCCAATCAGATGGGCAAGCCATAATGCGCTCACATGCGCGCCATGAAGGCTGGCAGCATGAAAGTGCAACAACCCTGAACTGCCATCAGGCCACGCGACAGCACGTGACATTCGCCCCTGTAAACGCTGATCATTAATGCAGATGTCGATATCAACGGCAGGCAGTGGCCCGGGTTCACAAGCGAGAACACTCTGCGCCACCGCCTGCGCTTTATCAAACGCATTATCAAATACCAGATCACCGGGCCCGCCATGCGGAAGCGCACCACTTTGCGTCAGCCATTGCATCGCCTGCGCTTTATCAGTCTCCGGTGTGTCGATCAGCATATCCATCAGCATGCTTGTCAAATGATAGTCTGCCAACCCGTTCATATCGAACGGTTCAGCATCTTCCGGCTCCTGCTCATCAGCCCACAACGCGATGCCCAGTACACGACGGCAATACCACTTCGACGGGTTGTTCCAGAACCGCTGAAAGTCTTCAAGCGAAATCAAAGGCTGCACCTCGGGTACGCTGCCGGTGTCGGACAGGGTCACCAGATCAGGCATTTCAGCAGGGGGTGCCCATTCATCCGCAAAGGTATGTAACCCGGGGTGTTCCGGCTTAAAAAGTCGCGCTGAAAACGGCTGCAAAGGATGCTCAATACAACGCGGCGGACGATCCGGATGTCGCTTTGCCAGGTAATCGCGCAGCTCTGACACCAGCACCGAAGGCTCACGTGCTGCGTTGTCAGCAGCGTTGCGATAAATCCACGACAGATAAAGCTCATCTCGCGCGGATAACAAGGCCTCCAGAAACAGGTATCTGTCATCATCGCGTACCGACCGATCACCGGGCATCGGTTGCTGTGCCATGAGATCAAAACTCTGGCCGGGCTTTTGTCTTGGAAAATCACCATCGTTCAAACCCAGCATACACACCATGCGAAACGGCACAGAGCGCAATGGCACCATCGAACTGAAAGTTACCCGACCGGTCAGATAGCGGTGGTTCTTACGCTGTGCTCCTGCCAGTGTCCCGCGCAGAATTTCTGCAAAAGTCGCATGCGACATCGGCGCGGTGTGACCGGCACTGATCGCATCGGTTTCAAGCGCGATGAGTAATTCACGAAACTGCGCCATCGCATCTGCTTCATCCTCGTCCGGTTTTATAAACCGGGTAATCATTTCATTTATCGTGTCAACCCATTGGGCAGGAGTGTGTGACTCACGCAGCTTTCGTCGAGTGTCTGTTAATGCATGCAGCAAGTCCAAAAGCTGGCTTAACAGCGCCGCCTGCTGACCATCAACCAGTGGCACGGGCAGAATCTCACCCACTGCATTACTTCCAACAGGCATGGCACGACCGAGCAGCAGACGCCGCAGGCCGAAGTCCCAACTATGTAACCCGGCTGATGTGCTTTCGAATATGCCACCCGCAACGCCATCATCCGTATCGCCGGTCAGGGTACGGCGTACGCCTGCATCACGCAGCCATTCGCCCAGTGTGTGCAACGCTTTGTCATCAAAGCCGAACTGACGCGCAATTGCAGGCTCTGAAGCGAATGCGAGTACACCGGTCGCTTCAAACTCAAAGCCGGGCAATTCAAACAATCGCTGCACGCACGCGACCACCTGTGAAGACTGCACCAGCGCACGATCCGCAATCGACCATGGAATATGCCTTGTGCGCTGCGGGTTGTCAGGCTCACCACCGACACTGCCGAACACAGCTTCAATCACCGGGGCGTAGCGATTGATATCGGGCACCATCACAATCACATCCGCCGGTGTCAGCGTCTCACTGGCATTAAAACGATCAAGTAAACGATCATGCAGTGCCTGCACCTCCCGCACCGGGCTGTAACATTGATGCAGTTGAATAGATTCATCGGCATGAATCTGATTACCGTCCTTGTCAGCCTGTTCGACAACTTCGAACGGATGCAGTAAATCCGCCTGCACGCTGGCAAGTAGACTGTCGTCCGCGGCCGGCAGAAAAAATTGTTCATCATGAACCCACTCACTACGATCCCCGAGCAGCTTCATTAATACCCGACCACTCTCACCCAACGAACTCAATAGCGGATTGCCAGCCTGATCATCCGCTAACGGCGCCACTGCAGAACTGAGCTTCAAACGCTCCCTGGCAGCACGACGCATATCCAGCAAATCTGCCCAGTAATCAACCGCCGGGTTCAGAAAGTATAAAGACACCCGCTCACCGGTATCGCTATCTACTTTCGCCAGCCGCACCAGTACATCAAGTGTACTCGGCGGCAACAAGCCCACATTAAACAGGTGCAAATGCGGCGACAGTAAAGCGGGATCAATTTGCCCCTGATCAGCCAGCGCACAGAATTGCTGCCACAGCGCAGCACGATGTGGTTCATCAACTGACTGGCACAGCCGTCGCCACAACGCAGGCTGCCATCGTTGCACCGGGTCATTCCCCCCGGGTGTAACATCCGCCCCCTGCTCCCAGTCAAGTAGCATCTGCGGCCGGTAAACCAGGTATTGATCAAAAACATCTGCAATACGAGAAGCGAGCTGAACCCGCTTGGTATCACCGACACCGCCGTGATCTTCGGAAATATAGCGTTGCAGCGGCTGCCACAAATCCTGTGAATCGCCACTAATAGCATCCAGTTCACCGAGCACTCGCAAGCGCAGTGCATTCTTCTCAAATGCCGACTGCTCAGGCACGTTATCCAGACAATCACGATACAGTTGCCATACAAACGTGGCGGGCAACACGTAATCGATGTTAGCAGCAATACCAGCCCGTTCAGCAATTTGAAAATTCAACCAGCGACCAATCCCGGGATTCGCCACCAGCACCTTTTCAGGCGTTAGCGGATCCGCCAGCGGGCGCGACTCACGCAGCGTGCACAACAATATAAACAACGCTTCAAGGCGGTTGCTGTGATAGACATGGAGCATAGATAAATCAGGACGGTAAACTACCTGAAGGCTACCACGATAACTGTATTTTTTGGCGGTAATTTTAAAAGCGGGGTTCACACAGAAAACAGCTCAAATGTTATCGTTTGCAGCGAAGCAATTGATTCTGGTCAGACAATTTTTGATATTCCCCGAACGTCTGAGCCCGTAACATTCCAATCAACCCGTTCGCCAGAACAAAGCGACCGCCTGACCTTTCAAGGCCCTGATGGAATCGACGCTTACATCAATTTGAACCCATAACCCCTGACAGACCAACAGCACCGTCCAGACTACCCGTAAACACAATAAGGACATCATCCTTCAGTCCCTGCGTTTGCCTTCTCTCCAAATTTTTAAGAGATGGCAGCACCTACCCCGACATGGGCAGCATGATACTACTTACCTATCGGATGACGATAAATCAAATCATTCCCATGTGGTGCTAATGCATTGTGGTCTTCAACAGCACCAAGCTTCTCAGCCAGACGACGGGACCTGACATTAGCCGGATCAATATAGCTGACCAGAGAGGTCAATAATCCACTCTCCACAGCCCAGGTCCGAATTGCCACCGCGGCTTCATAAGCATATCCATTCCCCTGTGATTCCGGATATAAATACCAGCCCAATTCGTGCTCAGGGAAAAGAGGTCCATAATTAATACATACCTGACCAAGGCAAGCCCCGGTATCCAGGTGATCTATCATTAATGCGCCGTGGCCATAGAAATTCCATTGCGCAATATCTGCACAAAACCAACCCCAGGCTTCCGACTGACTTAAGGGGCCACCCATAAACTGTGCATTATCAGAACACATGAATGACGCATATTTCGTCCAGTCAGCCAATTGCGGGCAACGAAGCTTTAGGCGATGGGTTTCCAGGCTGGGTACATCCACTTAAATTACTCACCGTACGGTTGACTGGGGTTAGTCAAATTGACTCACTAACCCTGACAGCGCAACTAATAATTATCGAATAGACAGGCAAAACCAAAAAGCATTTATAAACGCGTAAACCCCGTCAACAGCCAAACACAAACGATTCTCTGTTACCCATAGCGCGTCGTTTACCAGCAGCTGACAAACGTGGCCCGCTATCGTAAGGTAATACGACGCTGATATGCCAGCAACCCCGCTAAATACAGCATCGGTTTCGATGCCACCTGCTACACCTGGTTGTTCAACAATGTCATGTGGACACCATCGTAATAATTACCGGCAATATAGATAGCCTCCGGTTCAACACCATATTCAATGAAACCCATTGAGCTATACAGTGCAACTGCGGGTTTATTCGGCACATACACCTGCAGGTTAATACGATGCACCTTGTTTAGAAACGCATGTTGAACAGCGGCCTCTACTGCCTGCCGGCCCAGTCCCTGGCGACGATACCCCGGCGAAGTAAAAACGCCCCACATATAACCCACCGCCGCAGTGGACACAAGCGCTTCGTTAACGAAGCATCCGTACATAGAATTGGGAGGGGTAAAAGACAATTGCGCACGAAAGCTATCCAAAGTTCGAGTGAGCTCTTCCTCATAGGTCAGCCCCATCTGCACTGGATTCTCCAGCGTTACTTCCCTGCGCAAAGCACTGAAAGCCTTTGCATCATTTGCATCGAGACAACGGATAATCATGGTTATTGAAAGATAACATATTTTTCACTCACTTAGACACAAGCACAGGGAAGACCACTGGTTTTTATCGTATATAAATCACCCGTTGCGATAATTGAAGCTATCGGGCTGCCAGTTAATGGCTGTTGCATTAATGTACAGCTGAGTAATATCAGCAATCGATACACGCATTCCTGCTATTACTCACGAAAGATCAAACCCGCGTTGAATACTGAATAGCAAACCCCAAGTACAAATAGCAATTATGCGAATGGTTGACTAAAAACAGCACCAGCACATGAATAATCAATCATCCGATTCCTTCCGGCATGACACAGAAACGCCGGGGTCCCGCTGTTACGCGCTGTACCGAAAATGCTCACCCGCACTCCACTTGCCAAGACGCGGTAACCCCGTCTCTGATCGCAATAAACTGTAGTGGTGGCAACGGCCACCTCGCGAATCCTTATGTAATTGAAAACCCTCACCTGGAAAGCCTATCCTCCCCCGGCAGCCAACTTCATAACACCTTGCCGCACAAAAAATGGGGGTATTCATGAAAGACTAATAAAAATCTCACCACGACACACTTTTTATCGGTTTGGATATTGTGTTTATTACGTCATGACGTATAGTGCTGCTGTTGTTCGTAAGTAGCAGACGAGATGTTATCCACAGACCTATTAATATGCGGCGCCGGCCCCGCCGGACTCGGCGCTGCCTGGCGGCTGAACGAGTTAAATCTGCATAACAACTGCCATGGTGAATGGCTGGTCGTAGATAACGCCGAAACTCCCGGAGGCATGGCGGTCTCCCCGGAAAAAGAGGGTTTCACCTGGGATCTGGGTGGTCACGTATTGTTCCCGCACTACCCTTACTTCGATGCGGTGCTAAACGAGGTAGTCGATAATTGGGTTGAGGTAAAACCAGTGCGCGGCGCGTGGATGTTTAACCGGTTCGTGCCCTATCCTGTACAAAGAAACATCAGACATTTCCCGGCAAAAGAATTAGAACAGTGCCTCCAGGGCCTTGCCGCTACGACAACCGATTCTTCAAACAACCATAATTTTGAACAGCATCTGAAAGCGTCATTCGGGTTTGGCCTGTACAAACTATTCTTTGAACCACTGAATTTTAAGATGTGGGGCGAGCACCCGGGCAAAATGAGCGCTAGCTGGACGCAGCACCGCAGCGGATCAAAATCGACCAACGTACCAACCGTTGACCTGCAGCGCATCAAAAACAATATCGCCAATAATATCGATGATGTTGCCTGGGATGAAGACACCAGAATTCGCTACCCCGCTGTCGGAGGTACAGGTGCTGTATGGCAGGGAGTCACCTCAAGACTACCGGCGCACCGCATCAAATCAAACCATGAAATTACCGGGATAAACCTTCGTAAACGAATTGCCACCCTGGCAGATGGCCAAACCATTTCTTACAAACATCTTTTTTCAAGCATGCCTATCGATAAGTTGCTGAGCTGCCTTACAGACAGTCCGGAGCTGTCAGCGCAGGCGCACCTGTTTTGTCCCGCTGCAGTAGACGTTGTGGGCATAGGTGTATCCGGTGAGTGCCCGACGCAACTTGAAGAGATATGTTCTTTATACTTCCCGGACAATGACATTGCTTTCTGGCGCGCATCCGTGATGTCAAATTACTCTTCCACCATGGCACCGGAAGGCAGCTGGTCGATTCTTTGTGAGATAAACAGTGGCTCATCAAAACCTGCTACCGGCAATCCAGTCACAGCTGTCATAGAAGGCCTGGAAAAACTTGGCTTTGTCACCGCCAGCAAAATCATCTCCCGCTGGCATCGACACATCCCCTACGGCTATCCGGTCCCGACTTTACAAAGAGACAAAGCACTCATAGAAATTCAACAGGTTCTCGAGTCAAATGGAGTCTACAGTCGCGGTCGATTCGGGGGCTGGAAGTACGAAGTGTGCAATCAGGATCACGCCTTCATGCAGGGCGTAGAGGTAGTTGATGCATTGTTCACAGGTGCGGCAGAAGTCACGTATCCCACTCCGCACCTGGCGGGTCAGAATAGCGTCAAACAATATAACCCCACTAATGTTAACAGGCATGCCACGCTACAGTAGTACAGGACAGAACTATGAATATACTTGCACTCATCGCCCACCCGGATGACCTTGAAATCGCGGCAGCAGGAACCATCTGCCGTTTGGTCGGCGACAATCACAAAGTACTCATTGTTGTGGTAACAGATGAAGCCGATACTCAAACAAAAAATATTCGACAAACCGAAGCACTGCGTGCGGCAGCAATCATAGGCGTTCCGGCTAATCAGGTACTATTTCTCGGACAGGAAGACAGATTCGCAAAAAACGACATCAATTCCTGTCGTCAGATTCAAAGCTGGATGCAATTGCATAGATTCACACCGGAAGTTGTCATCACCCATTCTAAAAACGACAACCACCAGGACCACCGGGCAGTTCATAACCTTGCGTTGTCTGCAACCAGAGACACCGCTGGTTTGTATTTATTTGCTGCAGTCATCAATTCACTGCGTCAAACTGATTTTCTGCCTACCGTGTTTGTCGAAACCAGTCGTTTCTGGCCAGCCAAACAAAAAGCGTTGAACGCTTATACCTCACAAGCCCTACTTGGCAGGATTCGCATACACGATATTGACAATCACGAACGCAGGCATGCACAGCAAACAGGCGCATCGCGGGTAGAGGCTTTTGAGGCGAGTTATGCAGATCCGCTGGTCGCGTCGACTTTGCTCAGGCAGTTCGCTTTGCCAGGCCTGCCCATGGAGTCTTTAGTGATTTCGAAAGGAACACCACTCAGCGCCCAGCAAATTCACTCCGTGTACTAATTAGCAGCGACGCACTCATTCGCCATCGCAGGTTTAAATTAAAATCAGACCACAATACATAAGCTACCACCTGACAGCACAATCAGGGCAAGTCTTGCCTTGTAGTGCATCCGGCAAACCTAATGATCTGCCTGCAGAATCTTTAAAGCAGATACTTGCCTGAAACCGCTACTAAACAATGGTGACTAAATCACCGGGCTAAACGGGCCCGTCACACGGCCGTAGCCGGTTTGTGTGCTGTTCGTGCGGTTGGTATAGTAAAACTTCAGCAAAACGGCAATGCAACTATCGCGTAGGCGCTCAAGTGAATCCAGCCGGGAGGATAGCACTGCGTTCCTTCACGCACGTTTCGGTTGAGTGATACAACTATGGAGGCTTCACAGCATATGAAAACGCACACCAAAACCCTGTTTATGCTCCTTTTGGCTTCCTTATTTATGATGTCTTGCTCGGGCACTGACAACACAACAATGGAAGAATCCGATCAGTTTGTTGCGAATGCCCGTGCCAACATTATCGGGTCATGGTCATTTACATACACTGAAACTCAGTGCGAAGAGCGATATGTATTTTCAAGAGATGGCTCTTTCTCTCAAACATCTCTGGATGAAGCACTGGTTGGCAGTTATCAGATAGAGCAGATTGAAAATTCCGGAATACAACTATCGCTACAGCCCACACAAGATAATCTGGGCACGGACTGCCTCGGCAGCAGTGAAGACTCAACCACCAGAAACTTCACCTTTGTTATCAGCTTTCCAGTCAATGATCAGATGGACTGGGCGCGAACCTCCGATCCGGGCTTGGTAATTGTGTCTTTGAACAGGCTTTGATCAGGCCCAATTACACATTGGCACACCAGCGTATAACCGTCCGGCTGGTTGTTGTAAAACTGACGTCTGGTTCAAGTTGCACCCGGCATGACTCTGCTGTTAATCCCGCCGGCCCCACTCAGACACTGATGCCCTGGGGGCACATAATCGTTCCTTAATCATGTAGCTGAAGCCGGCTGTCCCTGCTTCAATTTTCTGCTGACTCACTCGAGTGAATCACCCCCTTGCCGTAGTGCTCCCGAACCTCTTTCCAGCGGCGACGACTGACCGGTATTCTGAGATCATTCGACAATATGCAGGCTGCGTCGCGCGAGTTCCCGACTACCCGCCGCACGTGCCGATGTGACACCCAGTGTGATCGATGCACCTGAATTCCTCTATCTCCCAACTCTGCCACCACATCGCGCAGACTACCCAGAACGGTGGTTCGCCCCGCAACCGTCCACACATTCAAATAATGCAAATCACTTGAAACCGCGACCACATCGGTGCCTATGATGCCGGGCAGGCTCAGCAGAAATTTTTGCGCCGCAGGTGCGGCCGTTCTGATAGCAGCTTTGTCAGCCGCGTCCGTCCCGTCTGACGCCAGTGCTGCGGGGCGACTTGAAACGCGGGCAGAATCCGGTTCTCCGTGTTGCGTGCTGTTCCAGCCGTCCGGTGTCGCCGCCTCACTCTTTTCAGGGGATTCATAAACACCTTCCACAAAGTCACTCTGGTTTGTCATTTTTTCCGGAGGTGGAATGATCACCGGCAGGTTAATCAGGAACCAGCAGGTCAGAAACCATGGGGTCACTTCAACGATTTCCTGAAATAAGCGGTTCAACCATCCGTCAATCGCCGGTTCAGAATCCGGATCAATGACCACCGATTCGAACATCACATCAAGCAACAGGTAGGCAGGTGTGGCTACCAGAATACCGGCAACACCGGTAGCGGCTATCAGCCATAAGGTGCCAGCGGGCAACTGATAGCCAAGCGCCATGAACCAACTGGCCACCCATAGCGCAAGCAAGCCCGCGCCTACATGCAGCACCCAGAATACCGTTCGTCCGGGCCATTGAAGCCCGGCACTGGCCTCAGGCTTACTCAGCACAAACAGCACAACGAGCATTCCGCCAACCGCAATAAGAACCTGCCCCACCGGCAGAATATCGAAGAGGGTGCCGTTTGAACGCAGGCCGCGCCGACCGGAGCTGTCAATCATCAATGGTCCGATTAAAGTGCATCTGCGCTCATTTAACCATAGGTCAAACACCCGATCCGCAAGAGTCGCATCAACGGTCATCACATTACATAAGCGGGCACCAGGCTGGCTAAATGGCTGCAACGACCGTTAATGCGATCAATGCAGCGTTGGTACATTACTGCTGGCAATACCGTCGCATCGACGCGATATTAGTCACTGCTCCTCAGCACAACCCCAATCAGGACACTACGCCATGCGAAAAACACCCGGACTAACTGCCATATTACTAAGTGCAATCACCACAACGGTTGTAACATCAACACACGCATCTGACGGTGGCTGGTCCCTGGTCGCTCACGTCGGTAGCAGCAATATTGAAGATCAGTCAGCGTCAATCATCAACGCAACAGACATCACCAACGGTCCCGCACAGGTGAGTCTGGACAGTGGTTTTACTGCCGGGTTAAGTGTACGGCATGACTACGAAGGCACTCCATGGATATCCGAACTGGGGTGGGAATACCGCAGTAACGACGCTCAAACCACCACTTCAGACAATACGCGACTTCCAGACGGAAATTATGCAAGCAACATATTTTTCCTTAACGCTCGATACCAGCTTGATTCAGGGCCCTCGCTTACCCCCTGGGTCGGTGCAGGTATTACCTGGGTACAGGAAATAGACCTCGATAGCGAAGACCCTACCGGCGAGCGCTCTTTCTCAGATTCTGGCGCCACTGGCTATCAGCTTATGCTCGGTGCAGACTATCAATTAACAGACAACTTCTATATCACCGGCGAATTGCGATATTCCGGCATGACTGGAATCGACCTCACGCAGGAAGGGGGCAGCGGGGAAGTCCGTAATCTGGACTACCAACCGATCACACTGGGACTAGGCATCGGCTATCAGTTCCGGGGCTTTTAGCGAAAGCCATTCAATGAACACTGACAACGGCTGAATAGCGCCACAAATGGCGGTTTGACCACAATGTTCGATTATCTTTAAGGACAGAATTACCAGCGAATACAAATTCAACCGGAAAGACGAATATATCGTGGCACCTTAGCTTTCAACAGAGAAATCAGCTCAGGCTGCATGCACGCATAATTATCCGGAATATCAAGACAAACAAGCTGCTTATTCCTGAGAAGCGTCTTGTACTTTTTGATATTTTTATTCTGTGAGACTTTTCCATTACCGGCACAACATCGGCCCAATGAATTAAATCACCCGAAACAGTTGTCTCAGCATCACTATTAGTACCAGCCCCAATGGCATCTACACCATCATATTGAGAAAATACAAACTCCGCCGTGGGGCATCTCAGTATATTTTCGCTACATACAAATAGAAGATTCATCGACTTTGCAGGCTACATTGGCTACACCGACACATAAGGCAACGTGTGAATCCCGGGATCTATTTTTCATCAACAGATACCTCACTCGGAAGACTCTACACTGCACACACGGGCCAGATACTCCCGGCTCAGAACAAGAGGCGACATAAAATCCACCACAAACTCCTGCCTTTCTATTTGTGACAACGCAGACCAATGTGTGAATCCGCCTATTGCACTTAATAAAAGCTTCGTTTCAAATCGAGAGCTATCTGCTTTCTGCCAGCGCAACCATTCATCTGCTTTTCCAACGTTCCCTTGTTCTTTTTCATACTCAATAATTAAGCTAAACACTTTTCGAGCAAGCCTCCCCGAGTACGGACTCCCCTGCGCTTCAGGATAACAAGAGGCCTCATCAAACTTAACATTCATTATCATTTTGTGCGTAAGCATCCAGCGAACAACGGGATTAGCGCAAGCAAAATAGTCAGCTAAATTG
>JAHDHK010000005.1:50165-53708 GCA_020631335.1 Chromatiales bacterium | reverse complement strand
CAGGCATCAAGGCGCAGCGGGGAATCGAATTCTGAAACGACCGCAGGCAACGATGCCCTCCCCTCTGCTTTGACTTGTACCTGAATGCCATTATAGAGACCGGACTCCAATCACCTGTTGCTTCACATGCATCCGGCCCCGGCAAAGCAAGTATTGCAATTGCAGCTATATGCATTTAGTCGAGGTGACGAACAGCACGGAAAATCTGGTTTTTTGATCTGATATTCCAAAAAGATTCACACTAAAGCACTGCAACACTGGATTTTTACCCGGTGCCGCCGAAAGCTTCGTGCGTTCAACTAATCGATTATTGTTTCATGTTGCAGGATTCTGCGAAATCGGCTACCCGCACTGTTCTCAGTAGAATATTTGTGAGTACCATACTGCTGTTGCTGGCGGTGCATTCTTCCGCACACTCCCGAGTGATGCTCGGTGCGTTTGTTCCCGGCAATGGCTGGAAACAGGAAAACATCTATTCGCTGAACAACAAGCTGCAAAAAAAACTTTCGTTTATCAACCTGTTTTCTGCATTTTCGGAAGACTGGGATCAACTTTACTGGCAAACCAGTAAAGTCGCGAACGCCGGCATGGTGCCGATGATCAGCTGGATGCCACTGGATCAGAATCGTAAAGACACCAACATATTGCCTGAAATAACCGCAGGATTATGGGATGAGTATCTGATTGAATGGAGCAGTCGTTTCAAAGCCTGGCGCAGTAACTACGATGAGCACGCCATGCCCACAATATTGCTGCGCTTCGGGCATGAATTTAATGGCAACTGGTACTCCTACAGTGATACACCCGATGCATACAAAAACGCATATCGTTATATTCACCATTTGTTTGAGCAACAGGGTATCAACGGTTATATCGAATGGGTATGGTGTGCAAACAACCTGAATATCGATTCAACCAACGATATTACCCGGTACTATCCCGGTGATGACTACGTCGACTGGACTTCAATCGATGGCTACAACTGGGGCACTAACTACAGCTGGACGGACTGGGAGAGTTTTACTGACGTCTACGCAGACACCTACAGCACACTGGTCACCAATTATCCTGACAAGCCCATTCTAATTGCCGAGTTCGGCAGTGCAGAGCCACAGGATGTGCCCGACCCCGCCTGGGGGCAAAACGGCGACAATTCAGACATCAGCAAGAACAAAGATGTTTGGAGTAACAACATGCTGGTCGCGTTGGAGGAGCACTTTCCGGCAATCAGGGCAATCGCTCTGTTCAACATTAACAAAGAGCTGGGCTGGTCTATTACTGAAAGCCAGAACACCGGCCTTTCAGGGATGAACCTCGGCCTGAGCAGCGACTATTATGTGTCCTGGTTTTTGTCAGCGCGCGACGACGGCCGCGCTGGCACTGAAAAGCCAGAGAGCAAAACAGAAGGTTCTGCAGAACCCCCCATCGCCTTTGCCTATGGCTACAATGTGATCAGCCCCGAAATGCAGAAAAGGCTCGCAGAGAGTAGACCATTACCCCCGGTAAAGCGGGAGAATGTTGATAAAACCAGACAGGGGTTTCTGAGCATGAGCAATGTTGATAAGGCTCAGTTAAGCAAATCAAAGCTCTCGGTGCTTGATGAGAAGTAAGCCACGCGCAGACAACCAATACCCGCCCCTGTAAAAAGAATACCGTCTTACTCTTTGTTTTTATCTTCCAGTACCATCTGTGCTGCTTTTTCGCCAATCATGATACACGCCGCATTGGTGTTACCCGATACCATTGTCGGCATTATAGAAGCATCTGCGACCCGCAATCCCTTGAGTCCATGCACACGCAAGCGGGCATCAACGACTGAATCAGTTGCCTGTGGCCCCATGCGACAAGTACCGACCGGATGATAGGCTGTGTTTGCGTTGCTGCGAATCCACTCCAGAATTTCATCGTCACTATTCACCGATGACCCCGGTTGTATTTCACTGTCTATGACCGATTTCATTGACTCCGTGCTGCAAAGGTCACGTGCCAGCCTGACACCTTTAACCAGTGTCGTGCAATCCAGCGGGTCGGACAGAAAATTGAAGTGAATCGCTGGTTGATCACTGGCGTTGGCAGATTGAATATGAACCGTACCCAGGCTTTCAGGACGCATCTGATTTACCGACACCATCATACCCGGCTCATCATGTAGCTTGCGGGTGGTAATGTCGGCCACCGAGTACGGTGCGATATGAAACTGTATATCCGGAGTCTCCATGTCCGGATGGGTTTTCAGGAAGCCCAGCAGCGGTGCTGAAGGCAGGCTTAAAAAACCACTACCGGTGGTTAGATATCGAACACCTTCAAGATAGCGTCGCCAGCCTCGCATGCGTTCATTATAGGAATAGCGGGACTGGCTGATCCGCCAGGACAGGCGCGGCATGATGTGGTCTCGCAGGTAACTGCCGACAGCCGGCAGTTGATGCACCAGTGAAATGCCATGCCGGCTGAGCACACCCGGATCACCGATACCGGATAACTCGAGCAATTGCGGGGAGGCAATTCCACCGGCACACACAATGACCTCTGCATTAGCCCGGGTCTGCAGCAGCTTGTCTCCACGTTGATACTCGACACCGGTGCAGGTCTGCCCTTCAAACAGAAGTCGCTGCACCCGGGCATTAGTGACGATCTGTAAATTACTGCGGTTTCGCGCGGGACGAAGATAACACGCATGGGTGCTCATACGCCTGCTGGCGCTTATCGTCGCCTGCGTTTTAACAATTCCCTCCTGATCGAGCCCGTTATAGTCCGGATTAAGCGGCCAGCCCAGCTCACTGGCAGAGTTAAAAATGGCGTCGTAGAGGGGAAGATGATCTGCCACCTCGGTAATGCGCACAGGGCCGTCCCCGCCACGGATATCATTAGCGCCCGGCTCGAAGGTTTCCAAATGCCGGAAAACAGGCTGTACGTCAGCGGCACTCCAACCGGGATTGCCGCGCTGCGCCCAGATATCAAAATCCAGTGGCTGGCCACGCACATACACAAGGCCGTTGAGACTGCTGGAGCCGCCAAGCATTTTGCCACGCGGCACCGGAATTTCCCGGTGTCGCGTGCCGACTTCGGGCCGGGAACGATACCGCCAGTTGACGACCGGGTGATCGATTAACAACCCGAAACTGGCCGGCATCCAGCTCAACGCATGGGCACTACCTCCGGCCTCAAGCAGCTGAACGGTATAGCGCCCGTTCTCGCTCAAGCGATTTGCCAGTACAGCCCCTGCAGATCCGGCACCCACAACAACATAGTCAACATGCTGTGCACTCATGTCTGCCTCTGCCTCTGAACGTCATCTGATTTAGCCTGCGCAATCATACCGTAAGTACTCCGGTCACTCTCTGTCAGCGTAAACCACCCCGCAGGATATTCTCTGCAGATCATCCACAGATTGCGGCTGATACAAACTCACTTCTTTGACCGTTCTAAACCATTGCGAGGGTCGATGACCTGCTTTTGCGCCCGCTGCGAACAGCACCTGCAAGGGTATCGAGGCAATCGAGGGTATCTTTGAACCCGAGACATTCATCGGTAATCGACACACCA
>JAHDHK010000005.1:42544-50155 GCA_020631335.1 Chromatiales bacterium | reverse complement strand
ATAACGCAATGAGGACATCGGACCGACAGGCTGCTTACCCGCATGAAGATGACTCTCTATCATCACGCCTGCAGGTGCCGGCCCGCCCGTGCTGAGTTGCTCACTGATGTAAGCCACTACCGCTTTTTGTTTTTGCGCTATTTTTTCGCTATTGCCATGACTGCAGTCGACCACCACACCGGCATCAACCCCTCGCTGTAACAGCAGCTGCTTTGTCTGTGCCTGATACTCAGCACGATAATTGGGTCCCGCCGCGCCTCCCCTGAGTACAACAGCGATACTGCGATTACCGGAAACAGATTTGTAACCCACACTGCCATCAGCCGCCACACTGAATACCGTTTGGGGTGAGCCAACCGCTTTGACCGCATCTGCTGCGACATCAAGACTGCCGCAAGTGGCGTTTTTAATGCCGATAGGGCACGACATGGCTGCAGCCATCTGCCGGTGGGTCTGCGACTCACTGGTTCGCGCACCCAGCGATGAGAATGACAGCAGATCTTCCACATAGGGCACAATAAAGGGGTCAAGACTCTCGGTCGCTACTGGCAGACCGCGCTCGACAACTCCACTCATCACGCGTCTGCTTTCAGATAATCCCCGTTCCGGCCCCTGACTGGCATCCAGCGCCGGGTCAAATGCCAGCCCCCGCCACCCGACGGTGGTACGGGGCTTTTCAATATACACCCGCATTGCGATGAACAGCGCATCATCAAAACGTGCACGCACCGCGGCAAGTTGCTCGGCATAGTCAAAGGCCTGCTCTACGCTATGCACCGAACATGGGCCTAAAATCGCGAGTAAACGCTTGTCTTGTCCACTCAGGATGGCGCTGATCGACTGACGATGAGCACTGACTCGCGACGCACCGGCCGTCGACAAGGGATGCTGTGACCGATACTGCCGGGGTGACGGCAGGCACACCATAGACGGCACGTCATCGGTACTGCCGGAAACGGTACCTGGGGCTGGTTCGGTGGTGGTATTCATACTGAGCTCCGGTTTGCCAGCGGAGATCAGTTTTTGTTGGTGGGGTATCCGATGGCGGTGAGTGGTAATCGCCTTCGGATGTTCCGATCAGGCGGTTGACCCGTAAGTAAAATAAAAATGCACCTGCCATATGTACTGCGCCCTACGCACTGTTGTACGTGTGGTGAGCGAGCGATATGAAACACAATTATTCACGAGAGTTTTGCCAGTTATCGGAAAAGCCGGTCTGCAAATGCCCGGCAGGAGCCAGTATAGCACTTGATCAATGGTGAAATGCAAGCCCCGGCAATGGCAGTGCCGCGTGCCTGTTTCCAGATCAACAACCGCAGGACCATTGAAAACCTACACCGCAGGTTTACTTTACGCACGCCTGCATCAGATCAAACGGAAACACGGCAAATTACGGAAAATTCACATCGTCGATGAAGCGTCTACCGGTGAGAGCGGTTCGGTGGCAGTTAATCGCAATTACCCAAAAACCCGATCATGGATAAACAATGCTTTCACAATGATTGAATATCCGAAGAAGCATTGTCGATTTCAGGAACAGCCCAACACAATTCATTTTCTTTTTAGATACAGTTTATGACGCCTTTAAGTACACCGCAGCCAGCCCTGCACTTTCACATAGATTGCACAATACCTTCACAATCCTGACCACTGATTTGATTACATTTGACGCAGGTAAAGACTCCTGCGACTAAATGACTGCGTATAAAAATATCATGATTATTACCGGACTGAGTTTTCTGGTACTCATCACCCTTACTGTCGCATACCAGCATCCGGACGTGGCCCGCTATGTCACAGAGGCAAAAAAGATCTGGCAGTCTTTTCGATTCTAGTAACGTCTGTTGGTAACATGCTTCTCAGCAGGCACTGTCCCGCAACATTTATGAAGATCAACAACTGTTGTTCACGCAGCTTTGTCTGCGTTGAGATGTGCAGACATTGACAGATTAATTTCAGCGATAGAATCAAGGACAGTATCGCTTTTCAGTGGTTTGGAATAGAAATAACCCTGAGCCACATCAATCCCCAGTTTTTTCACTTCATTAACCTGCTCAATGGTTTCTACTCCTTCGGCTACCGTTTCCAAACCATAGATATCTGCAATCGACGCTATGGTCGCGGTAACAGACTTCATACTACTTGAATCACTGTCCAGCCCGCTGATAAAAGACCGGTCGATTTTCAGGCAATCCAGCGGAAGCTCCTGCAACTGACTCAGCGAAGAATAACCGGTTCCAAAATCATCCAATGCAATTCGCAGCCCGCGGTCTTTCAGTGCCTGCAGTGAACTCACTATCCAATTGATATCGGTCATCACCACGCTTTCAGTTATTTCCAGCTCGATAGAATCAGGTGTTAAATGATGTTTTTGAATTACCGCGATCACTTCCTGAGTAAACTCCGCCTGCATTAGCTGGTGGACCGAAATGTTTACAGCCACCCTGATATTGGCATTGTTGTGCTTCCATACCGCTGCCTGTCTGCAGGCCTCTTCGAGGACCCAGCTTCCAATCGCTGGCATTAAACCAGTGTCTTCGGCAATACCAATAAACTCATTGGGTGGAACTAATCCGCGCACTGGATGATTCCATCTCACCAAAGCTTCAACGGCATCTACTTGGTTTAATTTCAGGTTCACCTGGGGTTGGTAATGTAACTCCAGAGAGTTGGTTTCTATCGCAACCAGTAAATCCTGTTCCAACGCTAATCTGGTTTCGAACTTCTCTGCAAGTTCACGATCAAAAGGCTGAATTGTCTTTCTGCCGGATTGCTTCGCTCTGAACATTGCGAAGTCAGAGGTAATCTGTAATTCCTTGATGTTTTTAGCATCATCCGGAAATATACTGTACCCGACACTGCTGTCGATGTTTACCTGACCATCATCCACCTTGAACGATTCATTGAAAGCGTCTCTAACCTCAGTGGCGTACTCCATGGGCTGATCAGAGTTGGTCGTACTGTAGGCTATCGCAAATTCGTCTCCCCCCATTCTTGCGAGTACCATCCCTTCACGCAGGGTTGCCGTAAGTCGCTGTGCAACCTGCTTGAGTAAATCGTCACCGACCGAATGCCCCATCGTATCGTTGATAGATTTAAAGCCGTTTAAATCGAGTGTCATCAATACGATCTTCTCTTTCAGCGCCCCCCCGGTCTTTCTGAACAGGGATTCCAGCGCACCGACAAAGTAGCGTCGATTGGGAATATTCGTCAAATCGTCATGGTCGGACTGATACTGAACTCTTCGGGAAATCATAAATGTTGCAAATGCCATAAACAGGCATACCAAAACCAGCAGTGCTGTGTAAATCAAACTGGCGGTAGTTCTACTCTTGATACTTTTTGCAGCGGTTTCGGTATTCGCAATTACGGTCTGCTCCAGGACACGAGCACTTTCTTTGATGTTTTTCGATATAGATTGCCAGAGAAACAGTTGACCGGCGACTCTTTCATTCGTGGGTGAACCGAGTATTAGTTGCTTAACCATTGGTCTGACAACTTTTTCGTATTGCTTTTTCACCTCGGTTACTGACTCACTACTGATACCGGCTATCGTCTTGGCACGTATAATTGCGGTCAAATCTGAAAATGCCTTTTCAATACGTTCATGTTGTTGATTCAGCCTCAAAGCAAGACTATCAACATTCAGAGATCCCATCGTCAGATTCTGATCTTTTAAAATGAACGTTTCAATTAAGATGCTGGTTTGGTTGATAGAATCAACAACAACCCAAATCGAGTCCTTAATGTCCTGCGATGCCAGAACATCGAGATAATTATTTTTCGGGTAGGACTGTATACGCTTACGTAAATTGTTAACTGAATTGATATAGTTAACATGGACATCAAACAACTTCATCCGAAGATATTCATCACGCTCGGCATGCGGCCTGTTTATCTGCCGGACAATGACTGATCTCGATATTCTCATTCTTTGAGATTTATCTTTTAGATCTTCAATTAGAAATTCAATGGTCTCGTTGCTGTGTCGCTGCTGGTTATTTTTATGCTCGCTGATATGTAGCAGCAGGTTCTGTACTTCTCGATTTGCCTTTTTTACAAAATGGCTGCTGTTCTGGGACAAAGACCGCAAGTGATCAAGTGCCTCCGCCGGCTGGTCAGCATCGACGAGAATACGCTGTATCGCGGCACGTTCGATATCCAGACTATTAGCCAGTTCGAACAGTGTTTTTTCCGGTGCAACAGATAATTGCAGTTGCTCGGCTGCCGAATATTGATCGAGCGCCTCTGACAGGTATCGGCTGCCCAGCCAGAATACCAGCAGGGAAGACACAAGGCTTATCCCGATCAGGTTGGTACTTGTTTTGGAAATATCGAACACTATTAAAACACGGCCATCTTGAAGAAGATCCCTGCTTATCTTTCGACAGACTTCCACTGACCGCCGTTGTATCTTTTCCGGGAACGGTACCGGTTGGTACCATGCCCCTCATTTATCAATGATAATTTATTGGCCGTTATAAGAGTCTGACAGGCATGAACAGGACAGTTCGGTAGTTAAGCGCTGACTATAAGACCGATCAGTCGGTCATTCAGCACTCGCTCGTAAAGTGTGACACACCTCTAAAAGCAATCAATATACCTACGTTAAACCTGTTTCGAATATGTAGCGACTGCCAGTAATTAATCATTACACAATCGCTCAAACAGAAGCTGCGGGTAGGATTTACAAGCGCGGTAACGCGGACTTGCTGCCCGCATGTCGACTTGCTGCTTATATCCGACAGTCCGGGGAGCTACCGCTTCCATTCCAAACGGTACGAGAGATCATGCCCGGCGAGCTTCGAATATTCGCGAATCGATTTTTTCGCAAGCTTGAGTGTGACTGACGCAGGCAGCAAGCCAGTCACTTTGCCGAAAAACGTGCGTTCCTCACCCACCGGAGCATGCCTTGACGTGGGAAAAGACACGTCTACCTGTGCACGACGCTCACCAGCCCGATCCAGTAAATGAGAAAGTCTGGCAAACATCTGCAGCAACGGATCGGACCGGTGAGTCGACCAGTTGGCCGCAGGTACAAAATCGACAAAGTGCATCAGATGATAATTGAGATTAATCCAGAGACTCTCCGCGCTCACCGTCAAGGCTTCATTATCAATCACCCGATTCACATGTAGCGCCGCCAGCGTATCAATACGGTGAATATTAAGTTCCAGCTCGTCAAGAAAATCGCTGTTATAAAACAAGCGTAGCGTTGATGGAAACAGTTGCACCTGCTCTACCTCGAAATCAGACAGCAAACGCTTCAGTTCAGGCAATTTACCGGCATCCATTGCAAACGTGTTGGTAGCAGTACCTAAAATGGAATGCAACAGGGCCACGTTTGGCGAGTGCGCCGGATAATACTGAGCCGCATAGTCGTGACAGAAAATCAGATGTTCCAGGAACGAGCCGTCGGCATGCTCCATACTGAAATCACACTCGTTCTGCATGAAATCAACCAGTCGCTGGTCAATAGGTGGGACCGAACTCACGGCTTCAGAATAACTCTGTTCAACCGCGACGGCAGTATGCTCAGGCCACACCGCCTCCTTGCCCAGTTTTTCCGCCATGAACATTTTCGGCAGGCCTTTCAGGCCACTAAAAATCGTCTTATCCATCTGCAGATTCTGCATACGCACCACCTCCACCTGCCCGGCCAGATCGAACGCGCCCCCCTGGCATATAGCTGATTTCCGCTGCAAACTAAGCGCAGTATTCAGGCGTGTTTCATTCATCGCGTCCTCGGCAGACTGATTCGACATGGCCCTGATAATACAAGAAAATTATCAGCCACACACAATCACCGGACAGCCTGTCTCACAGCACAAAAAGCAAACCCGCGCGCTTAGCGATCATGCATGCGGACGCACCGGGCGCAAGTGTCACCGAGCGCTCAATTCGCACCACACCCGGGGCAATGGCGTGGTGGCTATATCAGCCTAATTGTCGTGTCGCTATAGATCGGCAGACCGAAGCGCTTATCACTCTGCCCACCGTCATCGATACTCAACACGCCATGCCAGCTCAAAACAACCGCGCTCTTACGATTATTCCTCCAGCTGTTTCAACAATGCTTCAATATTTCTCAATCGCTTGCGCAGCGTGAGGTCGGTGAGCGCACTGGCTGACCCTGCCCCTGACATCATTTCTATAAACTGCAGCCTCTCCTCTTTCATTTTCAACCGCTCTTCCATTCCCTTTATTCGTTCCTCCCGCGCAAGTTCCACAACCTCGGCAAGTTGTTGCATCAAAGCCTGCAGTGAATTTGCTGAGTCAGCGGATTCTCCCGATGAGGCTTGCTCCTGCATCGGGGGAATCGATGTTTCTTCATCAACCGTGGCATTGTGTACAGGCAGCGACTCGACAATAGTGCCAGCGGCCTGACCTTGCGATGCATTGGAGGCTACAACGCTGTTGTCTTCAGCCTCGGCTGTGGCCACTGTCTGACTGCCATCGGTAACCGCCACCTTAAGAGGAGCCGCAAAAATCATATTGCCATATTCCGCACTATCGCAATCATTCACACTGCGGTTTTCACATCCATTGTATTGCGCGTCACCCCGATTCCATACCGGTGCAGAGATCAGGTTGTTGCGGACAATGACATTGTCGACGTTCTGCAACTCGACAGGCCCCGGGTACCCGCCCGCCAGCAACACGGTATTACCCTCCACGATGACGTTACTCGCCCCGATCAAACTAATACCGGTATCGTGCTCAATAAAACCTTCCACGCCTTCCTTGCCGGTCACGTCAAGATAGACCAGGTTATCGCGCACCACACCCCCACTGTAGGGCGTATCCAGTCCCAGTGATATACCCCGAAAAGAACCCATAATACGGTTGCGTTCGACGATATTGTCTCTGGAGTCATTCCACAACAAAATGGCCGGACCACCACCCGGGTAGTAGCTGCCGCAATTTATATCGACTTCGCAGCCACTGCCATCCCCCCAGATGTTATAGATAGTGTTGTCACGAATGGTCCAGTTGACAGCACCATGCAGATCGATAGCACCGTTGTAGTCACCGGGCCCCACATCTGTCGTATACCCGATATTCGAGCAGGCAATCAATCCGTCAGGTCCCATTCGACTGCCCTTTATGTGCTGTGTACCCACATCGATAAGATCGACATTGTAGATAACACTGCGGGCAAACCCCTCTTTAATCGAGATGCCATGGTTGCGGATATTTTTTACGGTAAGGTCGGCAATGTGAACATCATCCGCCATAATCATCAGCGCCTCGGCGTTCTCACCGTAACCCTGCCCTTCAATCACTACGGCCTCGCGATTGCCGGAAGCAGATCGCAGTGTTAACGGTTTTTCGAAAACCACGGCATATCTGTCTAGTTGATACACGCCGTCAGCCAGCAGTACCTCCGCCCCCGGCGGCGCATTCACGATTTGTGCAATCCAGTTGGACGGGTCAGCATCCACCGAACTGACAGCAGCAGCATATTCGCTGCCGGAATACGCAGGGCAGTGACTGGAGGATTCAGCAGCGCTGGTGTGAGCCATTGCACCGCTGCCCGAATCTGCCATCAATGCAGGAGATCCAATCGACACCACACAACAAAGCATCGAATTTATCAGCAACCGGGTC
>JAHDHK010000005.1:42072-42534 GCA_020631335.1 Chromatiales bacterium | reverse complement strand
AGCGGTAGATTCGTATAGAGCATCATTTCGGAAACTTCCTGAAAACATACCTGTTTCATAGCACAAAAAGCTCCGAATACCTGTGCTGAACTTCGTATTATGCCTTCGCAGGGTGCGCTTCACTGCGCGGGTCTGTCAATGCGAACATACCCGCAGCGTCAAATCCGCTATGCATGTGCTTTGCTTTGGCACTCAAGCCTGTTCCCCCCTTAGTCGGGGCAAATACCTGCAGCTGTTTTAGGAAATATTCACGCACGGATTGCCACTAAAAACTCCGGGCGGGACTGTTGTTCGCTTTATGAACAAAGACGCAATGTTGTAAGTTAAACGTCTTTTACGCCACGTGCCGGTGGGAGGCTACCTTACGCGCGTTTTTCACTTCGTACATAGAACGATCCGCTGATTGCATAAGCTCCAATTCACTTTGCCCGTCTTGCGGGTAGACCGCAATACCGATGCTGG
>JAHDHK010000005.1:9130-42062 GCA_020631335.1 Chromatiales bacterium | reverse complement strand
GTGCCTGATGCCATCAACGACCACCGGCTCGGCAAGAGCTGCCTCAAGGGACGCAACCATATCCAGCGCTGCCTGACGGCTACTGACAGTCTCACTGATTACCGCGAACTCATCGCCACCCAAACGCGCACAAGTACTGCGGTCACCAACAGCAACCTCCAGACGCCCGGCCATTTGTCTTAACACTTCGTCTCCGGTTGCATGACTGAATGAATCGTTAATCGGCTTGAAGTTGTCCAGGTCGATATACAGCAGCGTAAAAGGTGAACGTGTTTTTTGTGCTTGTGTGAGCAGCTGACTCAGCTCCACATCGAATGACCAGCGATTGAGCAGGTGGGTTAGTTGATCGTAGCGTGCCTGAAATTGAACCCGACGTAATAGTGACTGCTGGACAAACACAATGAGAAACTGCCTGGATATCTGCCGCAACACACTGAGATTCTGCAGATGCACAAACGTCGGGCTGGTGGCTTTTTGAAAGAGCAGACAATAACGAACCGAGTCATCTACCCTGATCATGGATCCAATGTATGAAGTAGACTCCCGCTCAAAAGTAAACACATCTTCACTATCACACAGCCCGGCGTCCATGAAAGCGGCAACACTGTGTTCTGCGCTGGTGGATTCGGTCACTTTCCATTTCTGATGCTGTTCAGATAATTCGAGCAAGTGTCCGGCATCTGCCTCCAGCAGGTCACATACCGCGGCAAGCACGCGATCACAGCTTGTATCCGCATTATTCACTGATGGCAGGCTTAGCACCAGTTCGCTGAAAGCCTCCAGGAATTCGTTGTGCTGCTTGAGCTTGTTTTCAACGATTCGCATTTCCGACACATCACGCGCCACCCCGACCAGACCGACTACGTTGTTGACTCGATCTTTTATCGGCGCTTTAATGACATCGAAATACTTTACAACGCCGCCATCTACCTGCGCTTCGCCAGGTATCCGGACCACTTCACCGCTGCTATACACCTCGTTGTCCGAAATCTGATGCAGTCTGGCCACTTCATGGTCATGCAAATCGAAGTCGGTTTTGCCATAAATACTGCTCCCTCCGGTTTTCCACACCTGCCGGTAGGTATCGTTGATACCCAGGTACTGCCCCTTGCGATTCTTATAAAAAATCACATCCGGACTGGTATCAACCATCTGCTTGAGTATATAGCGCTCTCTTACTGACACACGGAGCAATGCTGACACGCGCATTCTGCATGTGCGAACCAGAAAGGATAACTTTCGCTGGAACGCAGATGGGTTTTTGCCGGAGATCTCAGCCATATCAACTAGTCAGCGGTCTATCTGAGCCGCTATCAGGACAACACCCTGTTATTCTGAATTTGTCCGTAACCCGGTTGCACAATGCAACCGCATATCTGACAGAGGTAAGCATCCGGTGCCCCGATCATTAATCCGGAACATGAGGAACTTCTGCACGTGACTGCCAACCGGATTGACGCCTGTCTTTTATCTATGGCGTCAATCGATCGACATTATTGAATCAATCGCGAAACTCGCAAGAAACATGCAGGCAGACTATGATTGTCACGACATCTTAAAACCTGTTCACCAAGAGCACAGACAGCAGCTTAGTTCAATGTAGGACCTATCGCGGTGTCACCAATAAATACCTGCTTTCGTTGTACCGGTCTAACCTCAAGACGCCCTGCCTTTGCTGCATCGTCAAGCTGGCTGGTGAATTCACCCAACGTTGGCGGACGGGCAGCAGGATCGAGCGATTGATAGATATTCCATAAGCTGTCGTTTTGGCCATACTGGCGAATCCAGAGTTCCGTATGGAGTCGATAAGTGCTGACAGCTGGTTCACACTTTCGGTCTGCATCTGTGTGACAAACCTGTTCAACCAGTGCGACTTCTTTTTCGCTGTCAGACCACAATAGATAACAGTATTGGAATCTGCAGCGTCCATGCTGACCAATTGCCCGACGCAATGCACCCGGTATGTCGGCAGGTCCGACCAGCACCTCGATTTCAGCATTTGGTTCGGTGATCGACGTTTCAAGCAGATAACGCCCCGATGAACCTTCGGCCCTGACCTGCTCTACCTGTTGTATCCGGATGGCAAGGGACGGCGAGGCATCAACTTTCAACGCCTGTAAAGCCTGGCGGCCGGCGGGGCCAAAATCAAACGCCATGGCAACAAGATCAAGATCCTCTTCCGGCACCCGGTTGTCTTGGAAACGAGCGAGCTGATCTTTTACTGAGTAAGCACCGAAATCAAGCAACGGGGTTGCAAGTAATACAGCCATCGCGCAAACAATAATTGCCAGATATAAATTTGCCCGACGAATAGATTCGTTAAAGGTTAATCTACGCATCGCTGCAAGCAGATACATAACCCCGTAGCCGATTAACAGCGCACAAACGACTGCAGCCCAGAGACGATCGGGCGTCCAGCCATATTGCTTCACACGCAACTGAATGGCGATTGCGGCAATGGCTGCCAGCGGTGCCAGACATACCGCCAACACCCGGGCTGCGAACTGCAAGATGCGGTTGTTACCCTGACTGCTTTTATCATCCCGTACGACTGCATTTACAAACACGATGGCAGCAACGGCACACGCAAAAAGCACAGTCGAAGAGTTATGTGTTTTTTCCCAGAGTGTTTCTAATCCGGTGAAAGGCAAGGCCAGAAGAAAGGTACCCAGCCCCAGTGCAAGCGGTGTTGTCAATAACGAGAAGACACCCTGAACCAATTGCTGTGATGAACTGATGATTCGATCATACTCGCGCAATACTCCTATCGACGCACCCAGAGAGCCACCTGCGATCACCCATGGTGTAGCATCTCTATCCAGCCACTGTTTTAATATCTCGATACCGACCAGTGAAAACAACTCGGCCAGCAAATACGCCATACCGAATGTCAGTAACACAAACAACAGACCTAGAGGCAACAGAACTGCATTGCCCCATGCATGATGATGCAATGCCCGATAGTCACGCCAGGAGCTGTGGGTTGATGTCTGGTAAAAAGGTGCACAAACAAATAGCGCAACGACAAGCGCCATGAAATTAAATTCATGCAGCCAATCGATTGTCAGCCGCCAGTAACTGATGCCACCGATGACGAGTGCAGCAATAAGCGCAAAAATCACCCCGCCGGGCAAATGACTTTTACGGACAACCATCGCCAATAAAAGACTGAAGCCGGCAATTGAAGCAGCAAGCGCGGTTGGCAGGCGGTTATCGTTACTTTCATCAATCTGAATGACGGCTAAGTAGTAGATTGATAAAGCGCTGACAACGCCCAGAACAGCAAACAACAATGGCCGCATCGGCCAGGGATCAGAATGCATAGGTCTACCTGCAGTCATGGTTCACAGTTTTATTCTAGTCGGGAAATCAAGACAACAACACATGGAAGACTCCCGGCTGAATTCCACCGGTGCTACCTGCGGCACCACCCACCGCTATTCAAACACCATGCTGCATACCCGGCTTTGCCGTGTGATTGGCAGAGAAAGATAGTGCACCTGCAAAGGTATGTCGCCCCGGACAATCAACTAATAGAAAGCATCAACATAGAAGGGCACGATGTTTTCAGCAACTTATTTGCTGCAGAATCTCATCCTTCCAAACCATGTGTTTACAACGGTGTATGTTGACTTATGGCAAGCGACTGCGGTCGTACCACATGCCGCAGAATCTTTTCGAGCGCGATGCGCCGGGTAGTAATAACAATACGATCTGCCAGAGTATCTGCGAAGTCGAATACCAGTCTTTTTTTCTGGCAGAGGACAGCACCGGGTGTTCATTTATAATTAAAAACCCTCGTCCCTGTTTTTTTGCCAGTTTTTTCATCTTGCGTGAAAAATATAATTCTTCCGCGACAAACTGCTTTTCATCAAATCCACCCACTGCCTCAAATGCATCACGGGTACAAAACATAAAACAACCCGCAGCGGTGGAAGAGTACACTGACCACCAGTTCCAAACACGTACCAGCACGGCAGATAATCCGGTTAAATGCTGATCGAAGCGTACGGTTGCTCCACCACCAATAGCACGTCCGGATTGCAGAGACGCAATAGCTGTTTGCAACAGATCCGCGGTTAACGCAGTATCGGCATCAATAAAAACCAGCCATTGGCTTTCGGTGGACCTCGCCCCGGTATTTCTTGCGCGGGATATTTGATTGACCGGCTCGAATACTACTGTGGCACCTGCCTTTTTCGCCAGGCTGGCGGTATCATCCGTAGAGTTGTTATCCACCACAACAATGCCGTCGCAAAGAGGGACTTCTGTCACCGCGGCGGACAAAGACTTCAGGGTGTCTTCGATACAGGCTGACTCATTCCATGCCGGCACGATGATCGTGTAGTGGGTATTAGGCGTGAAGGACTGCTCCATCCTGCAAGATAGCTGTCTGTTAATCAATTATTGGCGGCAGTGTAAGACAGGATGTCGCCGCTAACCACTGACTCCAGCCTCGTCGACGGAACAGGTTCCGTCCATGGCGCTCAACGGCTCGTGACAACCAGATGTGTCCGAAAAGTTGCCGCATATGTTTACGACGGCCAACCGATGGCGTCTAAAGGTATCGTGCTTTCAAAGCCAGCATCGTCCAGCGCATGTGCCGGAACGGATAGCCTTTATGAATTGCGGCAATACCGTATGGTTACCGGTAAAACGGGTAAGCCTGAAACGAAGAACCGGGGCAGTGCCCCGGTTCCTCAACTACAATCTGACTACAACTTCAGTCATTTTAAAGTGGTTGCACCTTATTGGCGCAAGGGCCTTTCTGACCTTCGCCTACTTCGTATTCCACGGCTTGCCCTTCATTTAAAGTAGCGAATCCGCCGCCGGACTGGATTTCAGAGAAGTGGACAAACAAATCTTTGCTGCCGTCTTCTGGTGTAATGAATCCATAACCTTTATCAGCGTTAAACCACTTAACAGTACCTTTACTCATATTACTCTCTAGCATAATGGTGAAAAATTAAGAACTCCCTTCGCTATCACCATTACAAAGGTAGTGTGTCCGGCTCTCTCAGACTTTTACAAGTTCGCGAATTTACCGGTCATGCGGGGATTATACAGCCGCATCAAGGATTTATAAGGCCTATTTCGAAAATAACCACCTTTTTGAGCGAAATAATTGGTTTTTTAAACAAAAATGCCAAAAATTTTGTCGTGAAAACCAAAGTATTTGCTATTGCAACCGGTTGCTATCCAAAAATTGTCGAAGTTCGGTTAACTCCGGCAGCAGCTTTTTCATTCGAGAAACCTGTTCATCGCTGAGTACATGCCCGAATGCAGCCACTGTTTGCGCAATGGCTTTGTCCCTGAATTGTCTTCCACCTGCGCTCAGAAACACCAGTTTGCCGCGAGCATCTTCAGGGTTGGGTTTTATGGAAATATACCCCTTCCCTTCAAGTACCTTGAGCGAATGAGTCATAGTTGTCTTTGTGACCTGCATAGCTGCGGCTATGCGCAGCGGTGATCGACCATCCCCCAGTCGATAAAGGTGATTTATAATCGCAAAATGCGAAGGGTGAACACCGTCCGGCAGGCTACCAGCGAGTATCGTGCTCGCCAGTTGATTGATGATGCCCACTTCATTGAAAAAAGCGAACACCTCCATAACACTGTTTTCTGATACTGCGGCTTTCGATTCCTGTTCGTTTTTTGGTTTGTTCACCTGCTGTTGTTTTGACATACGACTCGCATTTCGATGACGACGGCTCTCTGTCAGCCCGCAATGCGCGACTCAACAGGCCATCGGGGACTCGGCGCTATTGTATCGCCATATCCGATTCTCGCCAGCATTTGTACGGTACTCCCCTGTGGTGCCAGCTGTTGATGAGTCTGTTGATAAAGAGATTGCATTTCCGGGTACTCCTGCAGCGCCTGGCTCAACGGCTGAAATCCAAGCCCGATTGCAGTACAGGCCAGATTCACACGCAACCAGTCACCACCGGCGGCGATTTGATCCTGTCGGCTATTGCCCTGAGTCGTCATCCAGACAACCCCCATCGCAGTTCGACAGTTTTGCAGCACGGCATCCATCCCCTGCTTGTACGTAGCAGAGTCGGTGTCGAGCGCAGCTTCTCTGCTGAAAGCGCCAACCACATGCAAGGCCTCGAAAAGCGGCCCGGAGAAATCAATACCATCCGGATTGGCCTCTACCTCTTGTTTGCCTATTCGAAAAAGATCCACACTCTCCTTGTAGGTGTGCGGAGTTTCGATTTCGATCGCAAGCGCGCGTTCGGTTGTTTCACGCCACCCGGCTACCTCGCTTTCATCTACGGTTCCTCCCAGCGTTGTGCCATTCACCGCAATACCAATGACCGACTCCAGCGACTCGGAAGATATCTGTCGTGAAGTATCAAAGGGCGATTTATTAGTACGCCGCTTCAGTACATTCAGCCATAGCGGATCAGCAGTCACCGATGAGTCTTCACTGAAATGAATCTCTGCAACCGGTGCATCGTTTAATCCTTCGGCACTGCTGCCCTCGGGAAACAGATTCACATCGGCGCGCTGCCCATCGGCATTGGCAGCCATTTTTAACAACTCCAGAAAGCACCCCAGTCCGATCGTCAATTGCCGGTCAAACGGATCGGTATATGGCAACTGGCGCGACTGATCAAATCTGAGTGTAAGCCCCGATTCGTCGTCCAGTTCAATCAACCACGGCTGCCTGTTGTGCGGGTTCGGGGCCAGCACGGCATAGGAAAGCGCTCGCATTCGAGGATCGATAAAACCCGGATCACCTGCCATTTGCCAGGGTGCAAGCGCCAGCGCGGGTGTGCGTGTGCTTGCAAAGTACCCGGCCCCGCCGGCAGCAACGACCAACGCCCCACCGAACAATTTCAATGCACTTCGTCTTTTCATGTTGCAATCCCTGTAGTAAATTTAAGTTCGACATCGAACTACAATAGTACGATATCGAACTATATTCGTGATTGCAATAGCAACTTGTACTGCCAACGGTTTTAAAACCGCTCTACAATGCGCGCAGGCGTATCAATGCCTGTAACAGAGTTTGCCGCGATGCGATGAAATACCCGGAGCACTACAGTCATGGAAAATGAAGACGAAATTGTCGGCCATTATGGTTCTCCGGGGCTGCTTGCGTCCCTGATGTCCGCGCTGCGCGATGCAGGCCTCGACCCTGACCACCTCAAACCACAGGATCTGAAATCTGTCGATGAATTTCATACCGGCGGGGCTCAGGCAACCGACCATTTGATTGCCCAGCTGCCGATTCCGCCTTCGACCCGGGTGTTAGATATCGGCTGCGGAATCGGAGGCGCCGCCAGGCATATAGCGGATAGCACCGGGGCTACCGTGGCCGGCTTTGACCTGACTCCGGAATACATTGACGTAGCCGGGACGCTTTCAGAGATGACGGGCCTGGCTCAGCACACGCGTTTCAGGGTTGGCAGCGCACTGGATATTCCTTTTCAGGACAATACGTTTGATCTGGCGACCATGTTTCACGTGGGTATGAATATCGACGATAAAACAACCCTGTTCCATGAAGCGGCCAGAGTGCTGACACCGGGAGGTACCTTCGCACTTTTTGACGTGATGCAAACACGTGACGGGGAATTAAACTTTCCGTTGCCCTGGGCACAGACTAACAGCCAGTCTTTTGTAGAACCCTCTTCTGTGTACTTATCTGCAGCCATGCAAGCCGGTTTTCAGTTTGTAAAAGAAAACAACAGAACAGAGTTTGCGGTTAATTTTTTTGAGAAAGTTTTTGCAGCGATGAACGCTGAAGCTCCCGCATCACCACTCGGCCTACATTTATTAATGGGACCGTCGACGAAAATCAAACTACAAAACTATGCCGCAATGATTAATGCTGGCCTTATTGCACCCTGCGAAATGGTTTTCCGGCTCAAAGGTTAAACAGATATCTACCGGGGCGGGCTTACGCGCCTACCGAAGTACTGAGAACAGGCTAAGCACTGTCACATCTGCACAGACTTCCCTCAAAAAAGAGCGGCTTTTTGAACAGGCAATGAACAACTCACGAAATACTCTGTGACGTCAACGCGTGCGCTTAGGACAACATACACCCTGTGACACTGTTCATTGTCTATGATGCTATTCATACAAATGCCAGACGTTATACTCATTGAGCAGATAGATTCCAGTGGACCCAATGACCACACAGCCGGTGGTTCCTGTGCAGATGGTGTTTATTTGCCAAACTTCCCCACCGGATAAGTTAACCGGTATACATTTGTAGTTGTACCCGCAGCAAGTTGGATTCTGCAGATGAAAGTTCTGCCGGACACCTGAATTACTCTGTATGCACTAAAGTATGCGTGCAGCCGAACTATCAACAAAAAATAACGCCAATAACCCGGACACAACACCTTGAATCTGCCGGCCATCATTAACAGCACCACCGTAAAGCTGAAACAACGCTATCAACAGCTGTTCCCGGGTGTGCTGGTTGCCATTATTGTTGCCGTGTCGGCCCAGTTTCTGGCAGATCATTATCAAACTCCGGCAATGCTGCTGGCACTGTTGCTGGGTATAGCACTGGGATTCCTCGGCGAGGAAGGAAAAACCGTTGAGGGCGTCCGCTTTACCGCCAGCACCCTGCTTCGTGTAGGTGTCGCATTACTGGGGGTGAGAATATCTGTCAGTCTGTTATCCGGACTGGGGGTAGAAATGATCGCACTCATCATCGGCAGTGTGGCACTAACCATTGCGTTCGGTCTGCTGATTTCGAACTGGTTTGGTCACAAGTGGCGCTTTGCACTGCTCACAGCGGGGTCAGTAGCCATTTGTGGTGCCTCTGCAGCGGTAGCTATCAGCTCCATACTGCCGAAAGACGAACGCTCGGAAGAACGTCTGGCTTTTACCGTCATGGGCGTGACAGTACTCTCTACATTGGCGATGATTATCTACCCGATTATTACCCGCGCCTTTCAGCTTGATGACTTCTCAGCCGGACTGTTTCTGGGCGGAACCATTCACGATGTTGCACAGGTGGTAGGCGCCGGTTTTACCGTCTCCGAACAGGCAGGTGAATCGGCCACCCTGGTTAAACTCATTAGAGTCGCCATGCTGGGCCCCGTGGTTATTATTGCCTCACTGGTCATACGCCGTTATACCCCGGCGCAGGCCGATGGTAACCGACCACCACTACTGCCTGCTTTTATCCTCGGTTTCCTTGCACTCGCAGGATTAAACTCGTTTGGATATATTCCTTCAGCAGTGATCAGTCTGTTGAGCGGTATATCCAGCTGGATGCTGTTAACTGCAATCGCCGCCGTTGGTATGAGAACAAACTTAAAGCAGGTACTGTCAGTAGGCGGTCCGGCCATCGCATTAATATTTGTCGAAACTGTTTTTATAGCGGTCTTAATCCTGCTGGGCATCTATTTTTTGCGTTAAACAGCATTGCTATATACACCCGACATTAGCAGCCGCAAAGTAAGCAGCTAAGGCTGATTTGACGCACCGGCAGACAAGTTTTTATATTGGGCGCGCACCTGTACGCGTCGTTCTGACTCCTGCCGTACCAGCGATTCGAGGTCAAGCGCTCGAATCATATTCACGTTAGCGGTCAGTGTATCATCGGGAATCACAGCATAGCGCCCGCCATTATGACTTCGCTCCAGTATACGGGCATCAACCAACTCGCGGCGCAGCGTCACATGATCCAGATTCAACTGATGACCGAAAAAGGCACTCCAGGTCATGATCAGATCGTTGACATCGACTTCGCGGTAATCTGTTTTTTCCAGATCAAAAAAGGCGGCGATACTCAATAACAGCATCTGTCTATCGACCTGACGTTTGGGCCATGCCTGATGATTCAGCACCACTTTCGGAAAAGCTTTTTTAAAGTCGGTGCTGGTGAAGCGTGTCTGGTTCAACATGTCATTATCGAGCTTCCGTGAGGTGTGACAGAGGATACCTTATCGGGCACAACGTCACTCTGACAGGTTGGCGGGGAGCCACGCACTAAGCGCATCATCGGCAGAAATAGTCGCTACCGCTCTGACACCCGGTCAGCATCTGACGATTCGCCGCCGGGCACTGAAGCAATCGCCGAATGTTCGAATCGTCCCATCAGGTTGGTCACAAACCGTTCGGAAAAACCCGCCAGAAAACACCAGAAAATCAGCTTGGCGTAGTCTTCCGGACCGTCGCCATGAATACGGAATATGCGGCTTATGCCGTTTAAATCAGCGCTATTTTCGTCGTTGGCAGCAGAATCCGGCGTTGCAACAGCGTCTGCAGTGAAATTCGGAAAGAGATCTCCCTGCAACAGGCCGGAGATAAACAGGATATACAGCAACACCGCCAGAAAACCACCCACTAAGGGCGCCAGCAGCAGGTAAGTGGTCGATTTAGCCAATAGCAGTAAATCAGCGTCACCAAGCCTGACCAGGCGGTTTTGCAGCCCGATCAAACCGCCAAGCACACCGATGAAAAGCACCACCGGTGCCGATCCGCCGTCGAGACTGTCTGCAAAGTAGACGACCGAACTCCACACCACCGCTATCGCAAGTGCCACCAATAATGCTGCAAACAGGCGGTTGCCAACAATATGGATAAGTAGCTGATGTTCAGTTAACTGATGTTCTACTGTGAGCTGAGGCTTTTGCATTGGACTTTTCGAAGAAGGAAGCGTAAACCACGACCATTAACTATATGCCATATTCACACAATCGCACGCTCACATTGCCAGCGTCGTACAATAAATCAGTACACTGCACCATAGAAACCAACTCACTCAGGGCTACACAAGAACATGAATACACCTGCCCACCTGTTAATCGGCGCTGCAGTTTTCGGGAAACGCGATAACACCCGTTTACTGACGGCTGCGTTGCTGGGCGGGCTGTTGCCGGATGTATCACTATACCTGATGGCCGGCGTTTCTCTTTTTGTGTTGAGTATTCCCGCACAGGTTGTTTTTGACGAGCTTTACTTCTCCGACGCCTGGCAGCTGGTCTTCAGTATCGACAACTCATTTATCATCTGGGGTGTCGCACTGGCAGCGGCTCTCAGATACAAGCATGCTTTTTTCATCGCACTCACCGGCTCTGCGTTCCTGCACCTGATCACCGATTTCGCACTGCATCACGATGATGCCCGTGCTCACTTCTGGCCATTGACTGACTGGAAATTTGCAAGCCCGCTTAGCTACTGGGACAGCAACCATCACGCTTTTTTTGTCGCACCCATCGAAGGGGTAGCCACCGCCGCAGCGACCGTTTATCTGCTGTTTGGGCAGATGCATTGGCTGATAAAAACGGGCCTGGTTGTCCTGCTGGCGGCTGAGCTGTTTGTACTCAGTAACTGGTTGATGTATTTCTAATCGTCACTAAACGAACTGCTTAACCGCTGAGTTGAGTCAGCAGACTACTTGGCCGCAGCGTATTAAAAACGTCGACCAGTGAAACGATCACAGACGCCGTAAAAACTGTATCGCTGTAATCGGTAACCACCTTTTATAAAAGTCAGCGACACTAAAAACTGCACCGCTGTCACTTTAGCAACTGAAGCGTTTAAGCACTGATTCAGTTGTAAAGCCGGTATTCAGACCCGCATCATCGATCACCGCAATAGGCTTGAGATCAGAACAATATGTGCTCACCACCCGACTGGGACCCTGATCGCCCTGCCCGGTAACGCTGCTGTCGTAATTCCACAGGAAGCTCACACCAGAAGCACTACTGCTTAGCCCTTGCGCCACTGTCGAGTCTATACCCCGCAACATATAAGTTGCGACGAACGCTTTTTGATTAGCCAAAGCATCTCTTACACAGGCGTCGACCAACTGCGGAGACTGATCTATCGCTACCGTGCCACACAGATTGGCATCCGGACCGCTTGTCTGAATCATCTGTTGCTGAAATTGATTAAGTGAAATAAAACACCCCACTTTCTCGTCAACAGACTGAGCCGACACATTCATCAATGAGGGGTGTGTGCAAACCCGGGCGGTGATTGATTCCGCTCCGTCACCGGCCCCGCCCGACATGTTGCTATCGTAAGACCAAAGCCGTAAAACTCCGGCTCCATCCCGAGACACTCCATCAGCCACCGTGGAGTCGATGCCGGACTTTTCATAGATTACATAAAACGGTGCAGACGCATTGAACATATCGGAGAGACACTGATCCGACTGCGCTGAAGGATTGCTCACCGGAACAACGCCACAATCCACAGCGGTTGAACCGGCACTTTCGAGCAGGCGAGCAGAAAATCGACTGAACCGATCCACCGGTGCATCGTCTGTCACAACAGGCGTCTTCTCTTCATTCATTGTAGAGCCAGCGCCCTCTACAGAGGTTGTCGCTCCACAACCCGCCAACATGGCAAAAGCCGGTATAAGTGAGACTAAAACGGTAGATTTAACAGCAGATAATTTCATACGGACTCCGCAATCAGGCTGGCTAAATTCGCATCATACAGGACGCCCATAATATTTGGGATTATATTCCCATAAATGCGAACATACACCCGTTTAGCAGGGTATTGAAAAACGTGATGAGCGACGCACCGGGAAGGCCCCTGGTCGCTATACAAGGCCAACCGAAATAGCGCAGTTATGGGGTATTAATGAGCGTTTTGACCGGACTGGCGTTCCAGGGGGAATTTACGCCTTCAGACCCGGCTCTGTTGTTTTTCAACAGCCTGTTAGATTTTAGCTAAGCGACAACCTGATACTGCCGCCCCAGCGTGGCCAACAGCCCTGGCACCTGACTGCCATTGTATTAGCTGGCGCACAACTGCCGGCCACCGGTGGCAGCAAAACTGCGTCCACCGGTTCGCCGAATTACACAACCACCTGCTTAAGCAGGCTCGGGTTCTTTTAATTTTCTGTTTGCAGTCAGTCTGGCATCGACGGTAGCGACGGTTTGATCAATAGATGGATGCTGCATACCAATATCGCGGCCAATGGTTTGTACCAGCCGATCAACCCGCTCGATATTGATTGCACCTGCGTCAATGGCACGCGCTGCAGAAGACGGCTTTAACAGACTTTCTGCCGCGGACGCATACTTTTCGAACGGTACAGCATCAGCAGCATCTCCACCAATTTTCTGCACCAGTGTATCGACATAGGCATAGACCTCAGCCGAGGCGTTTTTATCGGTATGTACGGCCTCTTTTATAGCTCGAATACCATCGTCGCCAATGCAGCGGTAGTTGCCGGTTAACAACATTGACCACTTTGCCATCGGTACAAACAAACTGTCATGGGCCTTTAGTTTAACCGGTACTTCATGATCATCGAGCCGGACTGCAGCAATATCATCACACAGTTGTTGCAGAATGCTTTGATGCTCTGGCTTGGCAAAGCGCGCGGCTTTGAAATTTGTCGGCAGACCAACATGCAGGACATTAAGCGCTTCTTCCGGCGGACGAAAAGCCTGTGGATCAGGACTGCACAGGGTAATGTTATCCGGATCAAACGGTGCCCACACAGACGCATCCAGATAGCAACGATCAAGGTTCATCGCAGCCAGAGCAGGGATTCGCCGCAGGTAGGCCAGTGGTGGCATGTTCATGATCGACAGGCATGGAAGCCCGGCTTCAGCCACACGACTCAGCAATGCACTGACCTCTTCAGCCGAAAACTGAGGTTCCTGCATGGCCAGCCCGACCAGATCATAGCGGGCAAGATCCGCTTTGGCTGGCACTACTGCATCCAGTGTTCCCGGTAAATCTCTGGAAAAAATAGACCGATGTGCGCTTTCGTGACGAAGCTTCAGACGTACTTCTGTGCCGTCCTTATTAATCAGATCCGCCTCATTCGGCAGACAGACCAGTGTGACATCGTGCCCGGCCATCAGGAGTTTCGTTGACAACAAAGACCCGTAAGAGGCCCCTAAAATCAGAATATTCATTACCTGCCCTCAGAATGTCTGTTTATCGTTAGTCGGGGCTGAAAAACAATTAAATGCCCCCTGTGCATCATACGAGTAAATTACACATTGTGGATTTTACAAAAACGATAATTCCGGCAAAAATGTTATCCAGGCTTGAATGACGGGGTTTTCAGGCGATTACTTGTTACAGAAATGCTTAGTATTGAAACGAAAAAGATACATGCTTTTTTGACGCATCGAATGACACAGGAGGTCACGAAAGTTCTGCGGCCCCTCACGATCCCTCGAATAAGCCGCCATAGTGGAAACATTGCCAACCCGGCTAAGTTGAAGGTGCCATCAACGTCGCGATCAGCTTTTACAGCTGTCTCTGCTCGACAGTGGCGTTTAAGCGCCAACCACTCGGGTAGCTTCCTGCAATCTGATCAGCGGTTGATCATATCCAGATACGCCTGCATATATCGCCGACCAAGCTCACGCAGACCAGCAGCAGAAAAATGCGCACCGCTTGGGTCAGACAAGCGATAAGGCAGGTCTGTGGTGTACACACAATAAGTATTGGGGTCATTGTCGTCGTTTAATTCGAGCAGTCGACGATTAACCCTGAAGCCCACGCGCGTTTCACCGCAAATGAAGGGCAGATCGCCACTGCCCCATGCCTCTGAGCGAAAGTTGGCAATGACGTTTCGCAATTTTATTTGATAATAATTTTTGTATTCGTACGAGTTTACGTCGCTGAAGCCCGTAGCGTTCGGATCGGACGTTCCTTCATACTGTGAATCGCTTTCGCCCTGATGCCAAAGCATCACATCAATGTTGTTTTTGTTCGGCAAACCGGCCAGTGCATCATTGATCTTGTTCCGCATTTTCCAGTAAAAAGGGGATTCATAATCCCAGTGGGCAATGCCTTTACCGGGTGCCGCAAGCACAATAAAACCCACCACGGCGTCGGGGTCGGTTTGTGCCAGAGATTTACCGAAATGAAAGACAAAATTATTGTTGGGCGATCTAGTCGGGTCGGTCAATGAGTGATTACCCGGGTGTGCGTTGTCATCCCACACCTGATGCAAATCGGCAACCCGCCAGCCGTTATCGGTGAACGCAAACACTCGGGGTTCAGGGTGATCCAGAAACGGATCGAAGGTAGTTTCCGGTGCCTCAACATTAGACTGCCCCGTGACTACCACCAGGTGATTGATATCAGCCGCTGAATAGACACCGGTATCCACATTTCCGGCACTTCCCTGCCCCGAACCTGAAGCACTGTCGGGATTGCCGGATGCGTTTGGACCGTTTTGACCGGTAACTGTCGGCACACAATCAGCTGATGCGTCGGAAGGCTGATCTTCACAGCGACTGCCGGAGTTGCAGGCAGCCAACATCAGTGCAGAAACTAACACAATCACCGATGGCACTGACCTGGTGAGCCATCTGTTTAAACTGATCACTATTGACGGGTATCCTGACTATCGCACTTCCAGACGAACCCGCGATTGTAACGCCTGAAAGCAGTGGCCGCACAAGGCACGCCGATAATCACCGCAAATTAATTGAAAATATTTAGTAACAATTCACCGGTATTTTTCGCATTTGCCGGCTCGTCGGCCTTTTTAAACACAGGTCCATTCAGCGCGAGCGGCTTTAAAACTCACGGGGCCGGGCAACCGGAAAAATATACATAGCCAATGCGCACCCACTGACAGCACTATGGATTCGCACAACGGCCGGCATCAGATATCCCGTCTTCTGCAAGACTCTGATTCAGCGCATGAATTGCCGTGATTAAATTGTGAGAACTTTGTTATCGAAACAGCACTTCCGCAGCCTGTTTTCGGTGAACGATCATGTCGCTTACGACTCTCATAAACTGAGCACACGCAAAGCGCGTATTGCAGATACACGCCCCGATCACTGGAGACACACAAGCATGAAAAAGCGAGCATTTTTAAAAGTACTGGCAGGTGTAGTCGTCGTCCCTGCCGCCACACTGGGCTACCAGTCGATCCTGGCGGGCAGCAGGAAAGAGCAGATGACCACAAGCGAAATGAACAGCAGCAACAGTAACGAGTTGGGCGATACCATAGAGCTCACTGAAGCCGAGTGGAAAGCAAAGCTCACACCTGCTCAATACCGGGTGTTGCGTAAAGATGGCACCGAACGACCGTTCAGCAGCCCGCTCAACGATGAGAAAAGAACAGGCACTTACGCCTGTGCCGGGTGCGATCTGCCGCTCTTTACGTCAGAGGCTAAGTTTGACAGTGGCACAGGCTGGCCCAGTTTCTTTCAAGCGATTGAGAAGCATGTCGGCACCAGCACTGACTATAAACTGATCCTGCCACGCACAGAATATCACTGCGCCAGATGTGGCGGGCACCATGGCCACGTATTTAAAGACGGGCCTCAGCCGACCGGTCTGCGCTACTGTAACAACGGTGTAGCGTTGAATTTCATCCCCGCCTGATCAGCACCTGATCACTATCAGGGATAAAGCGGAAAAGTCATACCCGCCTTCATATTGTGAAGGCGGTACCACAATACAGTTTCCTGCCAAAAGCCTTATGCCTGCCGGGCTCGGGTAAATGATTCGTTGCGAGAAATTCATCCCGGATGACAACGCTGCTTCGGTGACTACACAAGCCCTGAGCGGCTGTGTCTATATATTCAGGCACGACGAACACGGTGTACTTGGCCTGTTCAAGTATCTCTCAACCACCATCTCTCGCTGCGACCATTAAAACTGACAACAGTCGCACACTACGGGCTGTCCGGTGCTTTCATCCAACACTGACGAGTACATTTCGTTTAATGCAAACGACCACCACTCATTGCCACCGATGATCAGGCTGCATTAGCTGCAAGGCGCAGGCAACGCTTGACGAAGGTGAGAGAAAGAAGAATTGCATTGACGCTCAAGCTTCTGGTTCGGGGGCCGCAGGGTGCAGTGGCAGGTACCCAGCCCGAACTCAGCCAACACCATCGCCACTTAAGTCACTTAAGTCACTGATGCACTGCGCGACAACCCCGGATCGGGCCGATCGACATCAAACTATTATGAGAGATTCAGCGCATTCCTGTCTTTAAAGCGAAGTTCAGAAAAGTGAAGCCGCACTTTTTGCGCGTTTGCATCGGCATAAACCGTGACCACCGTCGCTGAGTGGCAATCACAGGCTTGCAACGCCACTATATTTGGGATTATATTCCCAAATTATTGCACTGGAGTAAAAAATGAACAAAGCAATCTCAGTTTTACTGGCGGCACTGTTGATCACCGGCTGTGAATCGTCCGATATTCCCGGCAACACCATAAGCAGCAGCATTACTATTCCAGGCACGCAACGCGATTCTCTGGTCGAATTGCCTGATGTCGCTTTCAACGGACAGTACCAAACCACGGCCAGCCCGGAACGAGGCACCAGTACCGATGGTAGTGGTGAGGCAGAGGGTAGCCTCTCATCCACAGCCGATAGCGATGCGTCGCTAATGCCGGGCGCGGCACCGGTAAGCATGCCGATCGCACCACCGGTAGAAACCCCGACCATTACCCCGGGTACACTCACCGCCGGTGACTATGACGATCAACTCAATCCACACCTTTATCAAACTTACGCTTCCGATTATTTACAAAACCGCGGGCAATGGATCGATACACCAAGGCTCGACTTTAATAACCGGATCGTGCTGCAGGTTACTGACCAGTCCGCACAGCCCTATGCCGGCGCAACTATAGAAATCATCAATAACAATGCTCAGGAATCCACTATGCTGCGCACCGCTGCAAATGGCAAAGCGACGCTCTATTCCGGTCTGGATTCTCTTGATGAGCACTTCACTCTTCGAGTCAGCGCTGCGGACGGCACTACCATCGAGAACACCATTGACCGGCAACAGGCAATCCTGGCTGGGGCAATTCACATCACATTGGCGACTGTGTCTGAAAGCCCTGACGATCTGCCGGTAGACGTGATGTTTGTTATCGACACCACCGGCAGCATGGGAGATGAGCTGGGCTTTCTGCAAACAGAACTGACCGACATCATCAACGCGCTTCCACAACAACAAACAAACGTAAACGCAGGCCTGGTATTTTATCGGGACTATGGTGACGCCTATGTAGTCCGTGCCAATGGATTTACGCAAGATCTCAACGCAGCGCAACTAAACCTGAATCAGGAACAGGCGCAGGGTGGCGGAGATTATCCCGAAGCAATGGATCAGGCGTTAAACGCTGCTCTCGGTGCAAACTGGCGCGATGACAGCAGGAAAATTCTTTTTCTGCTGGCGGATGCCCCGCCCCACGGTGATCGAATGCGAGCCACATGGAATGCGGCCGAACTGGCAAGAAGTAAAAACATTCATATAATACCAGTCGCCGCCAGTGGTGTCGCAGAAGACGCGGAGTACATAATGCGCAGTATTGCCGCACTCACTGACAGTCGCTACCTGTTTCTCACGGATGATTCCGGTTACGGCTCCACCCATGCAGAACCCGATGTCGACTGTTATGTGGTGACCTCACTTCGTTCTGCAATGATCCGTGCGATGAACACGCTGGTGACCGGTAACAGAGTTGAGCCATCCGAAAACGATATTATTCGTAAAGCGGGCAATTACAATAGTGGCGTATGCGAACAGCCCACACCGGAACCACCTGTCGGCGACGTTAACTATGCCGAATTGGTCAGCCAGCAAATACCCCTTAACGGCACGTTTACAGAATCACGTACCGTCGTAATAAACAACCAGATCAACCTCGATCAGGCACTCGAAGCTTACGGAGAGTCTTCGATTCAGATTGACTTTAATTTGCAGCAGGTTGTGCTGTTAGATATGGGACAAAAGACCACTGGCGGGTACACCATCAATATACAATCGGTAAAAGAGTACAGTGATCATGTTATGGCTGCCGTTGAATTCATCGGCCCGGGCAGCGATTGTGCTGCGACTCAGGTATTAACCAACCCGTTTGTTTTCGCCACTGTCGACACACAAAAGGAAATTCGATTTACGCTGACGACGGTAGAATACTGCGACTAACCTGCTGGCTATTTCCATCCTGCCCTACGTTCCAGGGCAGGTAATCCATCCCCCGGTGAACCTGCCACACTACAGATTTTTAAAAGTGCGGCAGCAATGCTTCGACAGGCTGTTTAACTTTCTGTCTCAACCAAATGAATCCTGCCCTGAGTTGCATCGGGTTTATCATCCGGTGACGACGTAACAGCGTAATTCCAGAATTTATGATGCTGTTCCGCGATAGTTTCCTCAAGTTCGGCAAAGGGCCCCCGCACCTCGATATGCCGGCGGCCTGAACCCAGCACTGTCCGGCACTCCAGGTTCTGTGTCGGATTCTCCGGATCGTCTCCGGTAATATCTCCAAGTTGTTTTTCTGACATACCGAACACCACCGCACCTATTTCAGCCCAGTAGATTGTGCCCGCACACATCGAACACGGTTCCACTGACGTATACAGTGTGGCTCCCGCCAGCGTGTCAGACGAAAAAGACTTAGCCGCTCTACGCGCCAGATTCGCTTCGGCATGACCTGGACCTAAATCCACCGCAAAGCTGTTTTTCGCTTCACACAACACATCTCCTTCATCGGATACAAGTATCGCACCGAACGGATGGTTTCCTTCTGACACTGCTTCATCTGCCAGTTCGATGGTACGTCTCAGGTAATCCAGATCTGTTTCTCTATCCAATGCAACCCTCTCCTACTGAGTAACCGGCTATCTGCCTTCACAGACACCCTATAGCTTTTAGTAGATTACACCGTAAATAGATACGCGGAAACTGCATACATTTTGTCACCGGGGTGAGTCATAAAATGCATCGCTTATAGAACCCGTGTCAGAAAAACTGGTTTCTTATAACTAAAAATTACAGTCGATTTATTCAAAAAAGTGCCGCATAGACCACTATTGCCGGCAAGATAAAACAACTTATCGTACGACAATAAATCTCTTTTTTACAAACCAATATTACAAGCGAAAGCGATGTGTACAAAGGATTATGACGATGGAATAGACACCGATATGCCAGAGCACAAATCACACAAGTGGTGAATTACATTCGGTATGCTACAAATCTGCGGCGGCAAACACCCGGCCATCCTGTACCGTACCCCACACCCGGATATCTTTTAGATTCTGTGCACCGATTTCTGTCGGGTCATCCTCAAGCACGGCAAAGTCCGCCTTTTTACCGGATTCAATAGACCCGACTTCATCATCCAGCTTTAAGGTATAGGCCGCACCAAGTGTTATCGCCTTTAATGCATCATCGACTGATATCTTTTCATACTCACCCTGCACCCGACCGGATGCAGTAATACGGTTCACTGCACACCACGCGGTAAACAGTGGCCCAAGCGGTGTTACCGGGGCATCTGAGTGGATTCCCATAGGAATACCGTTGTTCAATGCAGTTCGACAGGCATTCATACGCTCTGCCCGCTCCGGCCCCACGGTCAAACGATAGTGCTCATCGCCCCAGTAAAAATGGTGATTGGCAAACAGGTTAACGCACATATTGAGTTTGGCCATTTTTCTAAACTGTGCGGCATCTGCCAGCTGGCAATGCTGCAGTGTAAAACGATGATCTGCCACCGGATGACGATTTAGCGCCCGTTCCAGCGTTTCAATGGCCAGTTGCGTTGCTTCATCGCCATTGGTATGCGTATGTACGCAAACATCATTTTTTAACGCCAGCTCATAGGTTTCAAGCAATTGAGGCGGAGGGATATACCACAACCCGTTGGGTGCACCGTTGAAGTAACCCGGGAAACGCATACGTGCAGAGAACCCCTGAATAGAACCATCGACAATAACCTTGATCATGCCCAGCCTGCAGCGGTCAGTCGCCTTCTTTTTCAATGCCAGCGCATGATCTACTAATTCGCTGGGCGTCAACCCGTGAAAAAATCGCAACGGCACCACACGCGCCGGATAATCTGACTCACCGGTGACTCGTACCATCATGTCGGCTGCTTCATCTTTCATACGGGCAGCCAGATCAGTAACAGTGGTCACCCCGGTGCGCACGCATAACTTGCCAAAGTCACGCAGCCCCCGCTCATCACAGGAAAGTACTTCACGATCAAACCCGACGTGAACACCCACGGGGGTCATGACTTCCGGGCCCTTTAACTCACCGGTAGGTAAACCGTCATTCGCCAATGGCACACCGGGATGATCAATTCCGGTTCTGAGCATGTCGGCAAGTTCAAGCGCTTTGGTGTTGACATTCATAATATGGCCGGAGGCATTCAATACACCGATCGGGCGTGATGTAGATACCTTGTCCAGATCAAACCGGGTAACGCGTTCGTTATTAAAATAAATAGCATCCAGATGCCAGCCGGACAATGGTGCCTGTGGGTCTTCTATCAATGCTTCAGCTTCTTTTAAACGCTGTAACACCTGATCAATGTTTTTTGCACCGGCCCAGACTTTGCCATCAGGATCAGTACGATCAAAGAAACCACAGTAAGTGTATTGCCAGAATGATCCCTCCATTGTGTGTGCGTGCCCCTCAACGAGTCCCGGCATCAGCACTTTGTCGGCAAAGCGCTCATCGAGCTCATAATCCCCCCATTGAGACAATTCTTCCAATGACCCGGCGCTCACAATTCGCCCTTCGCGAACCGCGACATGACTCACCTGCGGACGTGCCGGATTCATGGTGATTATTTTCTTTGCAACGTAAATAGTATTCACAGCCAGCCCCTGTTGCCGTCACTGATAATAGCTACATCAATTATTCCAACTAACACTCACCGAAAATGCTATGCCGGTATGGTTGTGTTCTGCGCAATACCGACCACCTGCCCGAGACTTCCGGCACAATCATCTGCCACCATACCGCCTTTCGAACCATTCGACTATCGGCCTTTCCCATGCACCGGCCAAAAAGACCAACACCGTTTCACCGGCGCAATCAAAGTGTTTTTGAAAAACACAGACTGCAGACCAACCGGAATAGCGAGGGCTTGAGTACCGCAATAGCTGCGTGATATACGACGGTGTTTTCCACATACCGTGTGTCCGGCTTGACTGATTTAGCAAATGATGCACAATGCCAACAGGGTTTACGAGGGCGCTCAGGGCCGTCTGCAACGGTACAAAAAGCAAGACCGCAGTCGCATGTAAGCAATGAATCCGTAAGTAAATTCAAGCCTATTCAGCCCACTCGATACGCGGCCAGCGTCGTCGGGCAACATATTTCCACAGGAGGAAACAGCAGGATGAAAAAACATTTACTCGCGGCTACCCTCGCGCTGACCACAGTGACGACAAGTGCCGTGGTGGCAGAAGAGCCCAAGCAGGGCGGCACCCTGGTCATGGCGATCCAGACCACACCGCGACACCTTAACCCGGCCGTTCAATCCGGCACCGCCACCGGTCAGCCCGGCACTCAGCTGTTTGCATCACTGTTGCGCTATGATGATGGATGGGAACCACAACCCTACCTCGCAGAGTCGTGGGAGATCTCCGAAGACGAATTGTCAGTGACCATCAATCTGGTAGAAGGTGCGACTTTTCATGATGGCAAACCCATCACTTCTGAAGATGTCGCCTTCTCTATCGACACAGTCAAGGCAAACCATCCGTTCAAGTCCATGTTTGCACCTGTCACCGCTGTTGAAACTCCCGATGCTACCACTGCGATCATTAAACTATCGGAGCCTCACCCGGCGCTGATGCTGGCAATGTCTTCACAGTTGCTGTCCATTATTCCAAAACACGTCTACGGCGACGGTCAGGATCCGAAAGCGCACCCGCAGAATTCTGAAGGCGTCGTGGGTTCCGGACCGTTTAAACTGGTCGAGTTCAAGCGCGATCAGCACATTATACTCGAGCGCTACGACGACTACTTCATGGAAGGTCTGCCCTACCTCGACAAGATCGTGATGCGCATAGTTAAAGACGGCGCGGCACGAACCATTGCACTGGAGAGCGGAGAGCTAATGCTGTCGGGCTTTGAGCAGGAGCCACGCGACATCAACCGCATGAAAAAGAAAGACACGCTCGATGTGTCTAACGCAGGTTATGCCGCTATCGGCCCGGTTAACTGGCTCGCATTCAATACACAGCAAGGCAAAACTGCCGACCCGGCAGTGCGTAAGGCCATCGCCTATGCCGTTGACAGGAACTTCCTGATCAAAGCCATTATGCTCGGTGCGACACAACCGGCGCTCACCGGTATCCACCCCGGCAGCCCGTTCTACGACGGATCTGTTGAGCCATATGATATCGATCTCGATAAAGCCAACCAGATACTCGACGACGCCGGCTACGCCAAAGGCGATGACGGTATGCGTTTTCCACTGACTGTTGACTTCGGCTGGGCCTCTGCAAAACCGGTGGCAGAATACCTTAAACCACAGCTGAAAAAAGTGGGTATTGATATCACCGTGAGATCATCGGCAGACTTCCCGACATGGGCCAAGCGGGTATCAAACCATGAGTTTGACATTACCTTCGATAACGTCTTCAACTGGGGTGATCCGGTCATCGGTGTTCACCGCACCTACAGCAGTCAGAACATCAAAAAAGGCGTAATCTGGTCTAATACACAGCAGTACTCCAATGCACGTGTTGATGAACTGATGGCACTTGCCGGTGCAACCAACGATATCGAAGAGCGCAAAAAGTATTACGCAGAGTTCCAGCAGATTCTGGCTGACGAACTGCCTTTGTATCCGCTGTACCCTTCCCCCTATCACACCATTTCAAATACTCAGGTTGGCAATCCGCCAAACTCGGTATGGGGAACTTCTCACCCGCTCGACCGTGTGTATCTGAAGTAACTACTGCAGTAAATCTGGCGGCGGCTGCCACCGGCAGTCGCCGCCCACTCTCTCATTTACCGGTCACGCCCTGCCAATGAGTCTCACACACACTATCGCCAAGCGCATCGGCTGGGGACTTTTGCTGCTTATCGGGGTGCTCATACTGAATTTCACCCTGATCTCGATAGCACCCGGTGACATCGCAGACTCCATCGCCGGAGACATGGGGGGTGCCGATGCCACGGTCATAGAAGAAATTCGTGAACGGTACGGGTTGAATCAGCCTTTCTATGTACAACTCTGGAAGTATGTGTCCGGAGTCGCGCGTCTGGATCTGGGTTTCTCTTACTTTTACAACACCCCCGTCACGCAATTAATTCTGGAAAAACTGCCAGCGACACTACTGCTGGTGTTTTCATCACAAATACTCGCCATTGTACTGGGCACGTTGCTTGGCGTGCTGGCTGCGAAAAAGCCCAATGGTATCGTCAGTTTACTGGTGACTTTTTTATCGCTGTTCGGGTTCGCTGCACCTGTATTCTGGAGCGGCATACTGCTGATCATTGCATTTGTATCTATCTTTCCGCTGTTCCCGGTCGGCGGTATGACGGATGTCACTGTCGAGGGAGGTTTTTTTGTACAACTACTCGATCTGCTGCACCACTTGTTTCTGCCAATGATTACACTGGCTTCTATCTACCTTGCGCTCTACAGCAGACTTGCCCGTGCGTCAATGCTGGAAGTACTGGGCGCAGACTACATTAGAACCGCGCGTGCAAAAGGTTTACCTCAGCGTATGGTATTGTATAAGCACGCGCTAAAGAATGCACTGGGGCCAATCGTGACTGTGGCCGGTCTGCAGTTCTCCGCAGTAATGTCCGGCGCTGTAGTTGTTGAAACCGTGTTTAGCTGGCCGGGACTCGGCACTCTGGCGCTGCAGTCTATCCTCGCACGGGACACCCCGACCATCATGGGTATTTTGTTTTTTTCATCATTTGTGGTCATTGTGGTCAATATACTTACCGATATTACGCTTCGCGTGATCGACCCACGCATTAAGGCCGGTTAAGACCATGGTCGACTCAACCCGAAAATCTGCAAATCCCCCCCTTCCCGAAGACATCAAGGTTTCTCACCCGCTGGCGGAAATGGCCGGTATGTTCTTCCGCAACTATGCAGCGGTTGCCGGATTAATTTTGCTGATCGCAATCATCGCCTTCGTGTTTATCGGGCCCTACTACCACCAGGTAGATCCGTTCGAAATGGTCTGGGCACCTTTCTCCAGACCAATGGAAGAAGGTTTCGTACTGGGCACTGATTATCTCGGTCGAGATATGCTTGCAGCCATGATGGTGGGTGGACAGGTATCAATGGCGATTGGTTTATCTGCCGCACTGATTTCGGTCATTATCGGCGTGACCGTCGGTGCATTTGCAGGATACTACGGTGGCTTCATCGAAGAGGCACTCATGCGCTTTACCGAATTTTTTCAGGTACTGCCCACGCTGTTGTTTTCGATGGTTATCGTCGCATTGTTCGGTGCGTCGCTGTTAACTGTAACGCTTGCCATTGGCGTGGTCAGCTGGACCGCTGTCGCCCGCGTGACCCGCTCCGAGTTTCTTCGAATACGCGAACTCGAATACGTTGCTGCTGCACGCTCCGGTAGTGCCAGCGACCGGTATCTCATTTTCAAAGTCATACTACCCAATGCGCTGCCACCGATTATTGTCCAAGCCAATTTAATGGTCGGTTCCGCGATATTGTTTGAAGCAGCATTAAGCTTTCTCGGTTTGAGTGACCCCAACGTTATGAGCTGGGGTCAGGTGATCGGATCAAACCGACCGTACATTCTGGATTCCGGCTTCACCGTTGCCATCCCCGGCTTTGCAATCTTTTTGACCGTGCTGGCGATATCACTTATTGGCGACGGATTAAACGATGCGCTTAACCCGAAACTGAGGCAGCGCTGATGTCAACCGATGCAACACCGCCGTTGTTGAGTGTTAAAGACCTCGTCGTCGATTTTAAAACCCGCGCCGGTAATGCACGGGTACTCGACCATGTGTCACTCGATATATCAGCCGGTAAAATTCTTGGTATCGTCGGTGAGTCCGGTTGTGGCAAATCGATGACTGCCCTGTCCATTATGGGGCTGGTGCCCAACCCGCCGGGCAGGATCACCTCGGGTTCAATCAGCCTGGATGGCCGTGAACTGACCGGTCTCGATGAAGAAACCCTTTGCGAAATTCGCGGCACCGAAATCGGTATGATTTTTCAGGAGCCGATGACATCACTCAATCCGGTATTTACCGTTGGTGAGCAGATAGCCGAAAGTGTTCGCGTGCATGAAAACGCCGGCAAACAGGCTGCCATGGCACGTGCTGTGGAAATGCTGAAAGCAGTTGATATCCCGGAGCCAGACATTCGTGCTCGAGCCTATCCGCATCAACTCTCAGGGGGCATGCGCCAGCGGGTGATGATCGCCATGGCGCTTGCGTGCCGCCCCAGGCTGCTGATCGCCGACGAACCCACCACCGCACTCGACGCCACGGTGCAGGCACAGATTTTCGACCTGCTACAGGAACTGCAGCAGGATACCGGCACCGCCATTGTGCTGATTACTCATGACATGGGCGCGATTGCCGAACTGGCTGATGATGTCGCTGTCATGTACGCCGGCAGCATTGTTGAAAAAGGCCCGGTAGGCGATGTGCTGTCTCAACCATGCCATCCATACACACAGGGTTTAATTACCTGCGTACCGCACCTGGTGCCTGACCCGCCGTTGCAACGTGAAGCTCTGCGTGAAATTCCCGGTATGGTGCCAGCGCTGACCAACCTTGGTGCCGGTTGCGCTTTCGAACCACGCTGCGAAAAGGCATTTGATCAATGCACAGGCGCGAAGCCGGAACTCATCAAAGTAAGCGCTTCACAACTCGGTGCCTGCTGGGCACTGGAGAGTGACCAACGATGAGTGACAATAGCAAAAACCTGATCGTCAAGGATTTAAAGGTTCATTTTGGCGGCGGTAAAAAAATTCTATCCGGCAAAAAACCCACGGTGCACGCAGTTGACGGTGTGTCATTTACCATTCCGGCCGGTAAAACATTTGGTGTTGTCGGTGAAAGCGGTTCCGGTAAAACGACGACCGCACTCGCCATCATGCGTCTGGTTGATATAACCGCAGGTACAGTCACTCTGGGTGATACAGAAATAAGCGCACTTGAAAAAGATGCACTGCGCGCTGCCAGACGCCGCTTTCAAATTATCTTTCAAGACCCGTACTCTTCACTCGATCCACGCAAAAGAGCCGGTGAGATTGTTCGCCAGCCACTCGATCTGATGTCTATCGGTACACCGTCGGAGCGGGCGGAAGCCGTCACCGCATTGTTTGAACAAGTCGGCCTGCGCCCCGAACAACAGCATCTGTTTCCGCACCAGTTTTCCGGTGGACAGCGCCAGCGCATCGGCCTTGCCCGTGCGCTTTCCACACGGCCGGATCTCATCGTCTGTGACGAGCCGGTATCCGCACTCGATGTTGCGATACAGGCACAAATACTCAATCTGATGTCCAACCTTCAGCAGGAACTCGGCTTAACCTACCTGTTTATTTCTCACGACTTAGGCGTGGTACAACACATATGCGACGAAATCGCTGTGATGTATCTCGGGCAGATTGTTGAACAGGCAGACCGGGTGACGCTGTTTAAAAACCCGAAGCATCCTTACACCAAGGCGCTGCTGGAAGCCGTACCCTCAGTACACAACAATAAACGCAACAGACAAGAACGTGTGCGACTGGTCGGTGATCCGCCAAGCCCGATCAATCTGCCCACGGCGTGTCGCTTTGCCTCGAGATGCCCTCGCGCCGAGGCGCGGTGTCATCAGGAAATACCACCGCTTGAAGAAAACACATCAGGTCACAAGGTAGCTTGTTTTTTTGCCTAGCACGGGCTGGCAGAGTGTTGAAAAACGTGATGAGCGATGGTCAGGGAAGGCCCCTGACCGCTGTACAAGGGCAACCGAAAAAGCGCAGTTTACAGGGAATAAATGTGCATTTTGACCGGGCTTGCGTTCCTGGGTGAATTCAACACCCTCAGACCCAACGCAATAACTGACGCAATAGTTTTGCATCAGCCTGCCAGGCACAATCCGCAGATATCAAATAGTATCGATTAGTGTAATTCCAACATCTTCATGATTGTCCATTTGATAAAACACATCACTGACCTGCTCCAAAGTGATGCGCTTACCGAACAACTGCTGCATGTTCAACCGGCCGGATGCGATTAAATCAAACAGCGCGCTAAAGCGGTGGGCTGACAATCCCCGGGACCCCAGTATCGCCAGCTGCCGATAATAGACTGTTTCCAGTAGCGGTATCATTGGTGTGGCGTGTTCATCCAGTGGCTGGCCGATCTGTACATGCCGGCCGAACTTTGCCAGGCAGCGCAGCGAGTTTTGAAAAGTTTCGGTCACACCCAGGGCTTCGACGGACGCGTTGGCACCACCGCCGGTTAAATCCCGAATGGCGGATGGCACATCGTCCACTTCCCGCGCATTGATCACATGAGTCGCACCGGCGGTTTTTGCCAATTGTAGTTTTTCATTGTTGATGTCCACAGCAATGACCGTCGCGCCGACCGCAGCGCCAATCGCCACGGCCGAAAGCCCGACTCCGCCACAACCATGGACGGCAAGCGATTCACCGGCTTTGACCTGCGCCCTGTCAACAACAGCAGCGAATGCTGTGGTGGTTCGGCATCCAAGGGCAGCGGCGACATCGTCATCCAGCGCAGGTGGCAGTTTCACCACATTCGTGTCTGCATAAGGTACTGCCACATATTCTGCGAATGCGCCCCACCCGGTAAATCCAATAACATGCTGCGTATCGCAAATAGTGAGTTGTCCCGCACGGCAGGTCGGACAACTGCCGCAGCCCATGATGACCGGCGCGGTCACTCGATCATCAATGTTGATGTGTTTGCAGTCCGGCCCCGTAGCGACAACGACACCAGCGAATTCATGCCCCGGCACATGCGGGCGGGCGATAAGCGGGTTTGTGCCCTTCCATCCATGCCAGTCCGAACGACAGACGCCACAGACATTTACCTTCACGATCACACCATCAGATGGAAGTTGCGGATCGGCGGTAGTCGTAATGTTAAGAGGCTGGTTGAACTGTTCCAGCAGAGCAGCTTTCATATTGCGGTACGCTTAAGCCAACGATGAGATAGTTTATCACCTCTTTATCTCGATCTGTGCGGCAGTCATGTGCAATGAGTATCTGCTGATATTTCTTTGTATTATTTATCCCGTTGGAGCAATTCGCATCAGGCTTTGGTCATCCGCATTGCAATCAGTGTAAATATGTCGCCTGCCGAATAGTCAGATGTGATGTGCGCAATCGCAATTCAATTGAGTTGTTGCACTTATAGGAAAACCCGGGGGCATAAAACGGCTTTACATATCGGTACAAATTGACTCTGTTGTAGTGCAATAATAAATAGTACCACCAAAGCTTTCAGACCGGTTTCAAGTGCCGTTGGCTACTAAAGCTTTGTCCAGCACCAAACGCAATTCAGCTTCCGATACTCGCGAATCCAGCACCGTCATTCTTTCTCCAGCCGGACCGAATATCACCAGTTGAACAGCGCCGACCTGCTGATCGAGAAGAAACGATTTTCCAACCGGCGTCACTACATCGACCGCCAGAAACTCGACTGCCGGCTCATAATCTGACCTCACCTCATTGAGCAATTCCATCAACTGAACACTATTCACAAGATTCTTATCATGTGTAAGCACGATACTCACGGCCCCCTGCCCTACCAGCGACAGATCTGCTTTGAAACCCTTCGGTAACAGCATAAACATCACAAATAGAAGACCGCAGATTACACCAAAGATCCCCAGCCTGATCAGTGTCTTATTTTTACTTTTCTTGCGTTCCATATATTTTCCTTGATTGTTGAACTGGATATTTCGCACGCTGGCAACGCGCCTCGAAGATTGCCCATGCCAATGCTCACCTGCCGGTATGCTCATTTGTTGAAGCACCCGAAAGCGTTATGAGCAACGCGCTATAATTTTCCACAGCCTATGACACCGGATACAATATCGATAGAGGTGACATTCGCATAGATTCAACACTCTAGCGCATACCTGAACACACATTAACGAACGGGACTCATAAACAGTTTTGCACATAAGTGACACTGGTATTCCCTTACACGTCAGCCGTTGATTTTTAGGTATTGTTATTTATTAGCAGTTTTAGCTGAATATCTGAGCACCTTACGCGCAGAAAGACCACCTTCTTATGGGCTGCACGAAACAGGTTTTCGACGGTCTCACGGGGTAATCTGTCTCTTAAGCTTGCTTCCGGCTGCCATATACCTCCTGAAAACAAACCCACCCAAATCAGCCAAACGCTATTTCCAGGTCCGGGCAGGAGCAGCAGCAGGCTTGGCAATCTGTGAAACAAAGCTTTGTTGGTTTTGACAGATAAGACTAAACTTTCACTTTCACCAGCAAACACACCCCGCTCAGCAGTGGTAATCCAGTGTCCATACGTTCCTTTACGACCAATACAGCTGCACGTGTCCCGTTTGTTTTCGCAGTCCTGTGCATCATGCTCAGCGCCTGCGTTGCCGAACCGGATTACGGAGAGCCACCGGATCTGACAGGCTTTAACGACACCCTCATTGGCAGTTGCGAGCGGTACGACCAGTCAACTGTCTACCGCAGCCGCGGCAACAGCATCATCGTCACTCCCCGATCAGACTGGATCAATACCATTGAAAACGCACCTTCAGATACCGAAATACTGTTGGATGATGGCGATTACACACTCGATACCTACGCGGTTAGAATTCGAAGCAGTGTGACCATACGCAGCCTCAACGCCAATCCTTCCGGGGTCCGCATCCGGGGTACAGGTTACGCCACCGATTCTGAAGGGTTTATGGTACTGGCCAACGATGTGACCCTTGCCGATATTTCTATCAGCAATCTTCGCAGCCACGCGGTGGCGGTTAATCCACAGTCAGGTGCACAACAGGGACTGCAGCTGTATAACCTGAATATTGCTGATATTGGTACTCAACATATCAAGGTTAATCCGGGTGGTGCGCGCAACGGTCTGATCGCGTGCTCTACCATCGGCTACAGCAACGGGGCGGCACGAGGTGACTACAACGGTGCTATAGATTTACACGCGACGATTAACTGGACCATAAGAGACAACTACATTTACAACATTAACGGTGACGGCAGCGGCTGCATTATTGATCAGGATTGCGGGCAATACATCAGCTCGCCGGCTATCCTTGCATGGAACGGCGCCACTAATACCATCGTTAGCGGCAATACAATAGAAGACAGCTTTCGCAATATCGCCTTCGGGATCGGTACGCCACACACTGGCGGCAGTATTCTGCACAACACCATTATTCAGTCATCGCCGGGGGACGCCGGTATTGAACTGTTCGGTGCCAGCGATACCCTGGTTGAGTTCAATACTGTCAGGCTGAATGGCCGCTACCCGGGCACCATTGAGTACCGGCAATCTAATCAGCTGACCATTAGAAACAACTGGCTGTCCGGCAAACCCTGGAATCGCGGTGGCAATGGCACTATTGCACTATCAGGCAATTCATACCGGGTGAGCGACTCGCCTTACCTGCAATAGGTTCTGACGTGCGCCCCGCCACAAACAAAGAACAAGCAACCGGATTTTCCTGTTTCACGGCAGCTACCACTACCCGGTCTGTGCTCCACGCAAAATGAGGTATTTGTACAAGTATGTTTTACTGTAAGCCGACCTTTTAATGACTACAATTGTGCCATGAAGAATCTCAAACCAAAGCAGGCTCAGGCCTTTCTAGACGAAAACCCCGGCGCGCTTTTCATTGATTGCCGCAGCGATGCTGAACATTTTTTTGTCGGCAATCCGGTAGGGTCAATGCATGTGGCCTGGCAGGACGGACCGGACTGGGAACTCAACCCGCATTTTGTCGGCGAGGTTCGCAGACTGGCCGGACACTCTGTGAACAGACCGGTGGTCCTGATTTGCCGCAGTGGCAATCGCTCGGTGGATGCGGGGCTGGCGTTAGAAGAAGCCGGCTTTAATCAAGTGTATAACGTGTTACACGGATTTGAGGGTGAGCTGGATGATGATCACCACCGCAGTGCCAAAAACGGCTGGCGTCATGCAGGCCTGCCATGGCAGCAACTGTAGAAAACAACCGCTGAAGTAACGCCTGCGATGGCAAAGCAGGCAGGCAACCCGGGCTATAGAGCCCGATGATGTGCCTAACTGTTTTATGCAGGTTGGAAAATCACCTCATCGGAGATACCGGCAATATTTTCGATACCACATAGCCCCATCGCCAGGTCGAGCTCGCGCTGGTAGATATCCAGCACATGCTCTACGCCCGCCTGACCCGCTACCGCCAGCCCCCATAGCTGCGGCCGGGCAATCAGACAGGCGCTGGCACCCATGGCAAGTGCAGTCAGCACGTGTCGCCCCCGTCGAATTCCACCGTCACACAACACGGGTACGCGCCGGTTGACAGCCTTTGCAATGCTGGGCAACACGGCAGCGGTAGCGACGGCGGCATCCAGTTGTCGTCCGCCGTGATTAGACACAATGATCCCGTCGACTCCATATTCTATGGCCTTAGCGGCATCCTCCGGGTGCAAAATGCCCTTGATCAACAAGGTACCACCCCATTGCTGCCTGATCGCTTTAACGTCGTCCCAGTGCAAACCGGGATCAAGTAGTGACGGAAGCAGTGCCGCCATACTGGCCAGTCCGGCCTGCTGTTCGTAGCGCTCATAATTACCGAAGCGGATACCCGCAAGCTGTTTTCGCATGCGCCACAGCCACGGAAGCCTGGGTGCCATGGCAATCAGATCGGTGAGAGAGAATCGCGGCGGGATCGTAAACCCGTTGCGCAGATCTCTTTCACGGACACCCACCAGTTGGTTGTCAATGGTAAGCACCAGAGCGTCATACCCGGCGTCTGTGGCGCGTGAAATATGTTCTTCAGTAAAGCTTCTGTCTTTGTATACAAACACCTGCATCCAGCGAGGTGATGCTCCGGTCTGTGCCAGCTGCTCCATTGTGCACACCGAGCCGTGGCTTAAGCAGTAACCTGTGCCTGCTGCCTGTGCGGCGCGGGCAGCCTGCTGCTCGCCATCGACGGCAAACAAGCCCGCCAGGCCGGTAGGGCCTATCATCACAGGCTGTTGATGCCGGTGGCCGAAAAGCGTAATCGATGTATCT
>JAHDHK010000005.1:0-9110 GCA_020631335.1 Chromatiales bacterium | reverse complement strand
CGCCCATTGATCCAGAGCTGACTGGTTATTGCGCAATGTGAGCTCATCACCTGCCGCCCCGTCAGCAAAGTCAAAAACAGGCCTGGGCAGTACCCGACGTGCAAGCTGCCGCATTGCCTCAATACTGTAGGCTTTGCGTCGCCAGTCACGAATTGCGGCGTTGCCGGTTATTACAGCGTTGCCGGTGATACGTTCAGTATTATCAGTGTCATACATGCAGTAGACTGTAGCGCAAACCCATGTTCAAAATAAACCTGGAGTGAAGCGTGATAGAAGATCCGCCGATTCTTAAAATAAAGCGCAAATTTCGACGTCCTTCTGCGGAACAGGTGAATGCGCTCAGCAACGTGGCTACGGGGTTTGTCGTCGATTGCATGAATGGTCGCGGTGCACTACATGCAAGCGTGAAACCGATCGATGAAACGCAGGCGTTGTTTTGTGGGGTGGCAGTCACCTGCGATTGCGGCCCGGCCGATAACCTGGCTGCTTTTGGGGCGCTCGATATTTGCCAGCCCGGAGACGTGCTGGTGCTGGCCACTGATGCTTTCGAAGCGACTGCCGTTATCGGTGATCTGGTACTCGGGATGGCAAAAAACAGTGGCGCTGTGGCGATGGTAACAGACGGCTATGTCCGGGATCTGGTGGGTATAAGAGAGGTAGCACTACCCTGCTTTGCCGCCGGAATCACCCCCAACTCCCCTGCTCGAAACGGCCCGGGGACTGCAGGGTTGCCAATCACCATGGCGGGTGTACATATCAATGCCGGAGACATCATACTGGGCGACCTGGACGGCGTTGTGGTTGTGCCTTTCGAACAAATCGATGAGGTCATCAATGCACTTCAGGCAATACTGGCAGCAGAGGCAGAGCTGGACGCCAAGGTGAAAGACGGATTAAAAATCTCTGACTTTGCGCGGGAAATGCTCGACAGCAACCGCGTGATTGAAGTGGAGTAAACGACCGGTATTTTACCTGACAGGATCAGTTCTTATCAGACAGAGCGCTATGAGCTTTACCAATACACAGCGGCTTGTCAGTGAGTGGGTTGTAACAGTTGAGAGCGGCGTTAACGCCAGCAGCCTTACTTAAGTGTTGCGCTTTTATTCAGTTAGCGTGAACCAATGAATTTATTCAGCCGGCGCGCGGCCGGCTGATCTGCATTAAAAGCTGGCGGCAGCCCACTGGATAATCTGCGACGCCCGGCATGCTCACATAATCTCACGCATTTCATGCTGACGATTACTAGTATAAGGCCGAACCTCGGTAGCCCACCGCCCACGCTCTACCGCTTCAGCCCATGCATCGCTTTTCAACACTGCAGGGCTGGTCACTTCATAAACGGCTCTGTACCTTGGCGCGCCGCTCGCTTCCACATGTTTTATTTCGCCACCAATCGCCATATCAAATGCACATAGCCGCAACCGCTGAACTGCAATTACGCCCTCCACTTCCATCAGATACGGAATATGTTCGTTGTCATAGACTTCGTTAAAAAGATCTTCCTTGTCCGGATCTACATCCATACTGGCTATAAATACATAGTGACCTTTAGACGACATGGTTTTTCTCCAAAGAAGCGACTGAACTCAACAGTAACTGATGATAAAACTTAATGGACACGCAAGTGAACGCTGCCGATGACGGCGCTCACCGCGATAGATATCCGCAGAGCAGCGAGTCAATATGACACAGCCACAACAGCATCACAATGAAGCGCTCATTCAAAACAACAAAGCAAGCTGATCAGCCGTGTAGATTTCCTCCGACTCTGCGGGTCCCTTTATGCGGGTGCCCCGGCCCGCGGCACCCTTTGATGATTATTCGCCCAAAGCCACTGACGCGCTGAACGGCAACAACACCCCCGACATGCTGATCAAACTGACTCGCCAACCCAGTTCGCCATATCGAGCAGGGCATCGGCCAGTGCTGCAGGTTGTTCGACCGGGATCATGTGTCCGGCATCGGGCATATCCAGTCTGCGGGCATTCGGCAGTCGGGCGTACATGTTTTCGATATCAGCTGGGTCTCTGAAAACACGATCGTGGTTACCGGTAATAACCATGGTCGGCATGTCGAGCTGCTCGTAAGGGAAATCCCAGTCTGTGCTGCGGGCACTGGACAACAGATTGTATGTGCCGCTGCTTTTATCCAGTGGTTCGTAGTTCTGCTGTGCAAGGCAATTGTTGCGATTGTCGCGTTGCCAGTCTTCATTCATCAGCAGCGGTGACATGATATCGCGCAGTAAATCACCGCCTCCGAGCTCTGCAAGCCTGACTACAGAGTCGTTTATCCATTGCAAGCGCGGGCCGTCGCGTCGCAGGGTATTAAGGAACACCATACCGGCACACTCAGCCCCCTGATGCGCAGACCACGCAGCAAAAATGCCACCGATCGACAGGCCGACAAACACCGGATTCGGCGGCTGCACATGCTTAAGCAGCTGCACTGCATCATCGACGATCAGTTTTTGATCAAGCTTTATTCCACTGCTGAACGGGCTGTCTCTCTGACCTCGCATGTTATACAGCAGAATGCCGTGACCGGCGCCGAGCAGCGCCTGGGACACGCTGTCATTCCACATATTGGCATCACCGGTCAGCGCATTAAAAAATACAAACGTCACAGGCGACTGTGCCGTGCCTCTGGTGTATTCGTAAAACAAGCTGTTATTTGCATCGATCTCAAACCTGGCCATGACGAGCTCCTCCGGAAATACGCTGATTGGATTTTTCAAAGCAGATAGCGCGACGGTATTCTTAAACGCCACCCTCGCCCTGTCAACGCACCCCATAAGACAACCGGCCAACGGCGAGTCTTTGATTTCAACCTAACTGACGGCTTTCAAACTCACTGGCGCATATCATCCGTGTAAGCCTTAGTCGCTGTGACGGCCAGAATTTAAAAGCCACCGGATCCCGTTGGCTGGACGCCATGCCTGCCGATTCAGGTACACAGCGGACGGCTTGCAGCAAAATACTGTGCTGCACGACACGAAGGCCCCTCGAATCAGGAATTTAGTGTTCAATTTGCCGAATTCTCAAGACAATAAAAAGTTTTTTTAATCGAAACTTTGAGTAACGCGGCCGGCTCAAGTAATATCACCCACGGTTGTGTCATTAGTGGAGCTGCCAGCAACTGTGGTCCGGGGCGGCGACGCAAACTTTTATGGACCCAATTGGAGGATTTTAGATGAAGAAACACCTTCTAAAAAAAGCTGCGATACTGGCAGGAACGGCACTTATTGCCAGTTCGCTGGCCAGTCAGGCGCATGCACAAAAGAAAGTCCGCTGGAAACTTCATTCCGCATTCCCCGCCAGCCAGATCATTCAGGGTGATCGTCCCGCGTATGTTGTCGAACAAGTACGCAAAATGTCAGGCGGCAACTTTGACATCAAGATCTTCGAGCCCGGTGCTCTCGCCGGTGGCGCTGCCTACTACGACGGTCTGAGCCAGGGCAGCTTTGACGCCGCTTACGGCACAAGTGGCTACGAGCAGGGCAAAAACACTGCTTACGCCTACATTTCATCGTTTCCTTTCGGTCCGGGTTCTGACGAGTTCTACGCCTTCTACAAGTATGGTGGCGGTGAAGAGTTCGCCCAAAAGCTCTACGCTCGAGACAACATCCACTTCATCCTTTGTGGCATGTCTCCTCCGGAAACTTCCGGCTGGTTCAAAGAAGAAATCACTTCTCTCGATCAGCTGAAAGGCCTCAAAATGCGCTTCTTCGGTGTTGGCGCTGACGTCATGCAGAAACTTGGTGTTTCCACCCAGCTGCTGGCCGGTGGCGATATCTACCCGGCGCTTGAGCTTGGCACCATCGACGCTACAGAGTACTCGATGCCGGTTGTTGACCGCTCTGCGGGTTTCTACCAGATCACCAAGTTCAACTACTTCCCCGGCTGGCACCAGCAGGCAACCACTAACCACTTGTCTATTTACAAGCCAACGTGGGACAAACTGCCTGACGAGTACAAAGCCATGCTGGAAACAGCTTGTGACGCCAACATCATCAACCACATTGCTCAGGGTAACTCTCTGCAGCATCAGGCAATGCTCGACAACGAAGCAGATGGCGTTCAGATCAAAACCTGGCCTAACGAAGTGCTCGACACACTTCAGGATGCCTGGCGCGAAGTTCACGCTGAGAAAATGGAAGAAAACGAAGACGTCAGAGAGTTCTGGGATCTTTGGACCAAGTTCCATGCAGGCTACAAAGTCTGGGGTTCTGTCGGCTTCCTGCCTCCAGAATACGTAGAGTAATCACAAGTACCTACTGTGGTTGCCTTATCAGTACAGGCAAACGAACAAACAACGCACCGTTAGGTGCGTTGTTTTTCGCCACCATTTAACTTCGGGCAGAGTGCAATTCCAACATGTTGAAACTGGCCAGTAGACTGGATCGAATAAGTCGCACAGCAGGTATGATGGCCGGTTGGCTCATTGTCCCGCTGGTGCTCATTATCCTCTTTGATGTAATTACCCGTAAACTGGACGTCACACGGCTGTGGTTTTCGGAAATCGGTGTTGAGTACGGCTTTTCTATCTCCACCATCCTGCAGGACTTCCAGTGGCACTTGCACGCGGTAATCCTGCTGTTATCTTTCGGACTGGGTTATCTGATGAACGCGCATGTTCGCGTCGATATTTTCAGAGAAATGCTGCCCAGACGTAAACAGGCGTGGCTGGAACTTTTCGGACTGATCTTTCTGGCCATTCCGTTTCTTATACTCATGATCAATTTCGCATGGGATCAGTTCTACCTATCCTGGGGCCAAAACGAAGGCTCCGAATCAATGACTGGCATTCCCAAGCGCTACATTATTAAGTCGTTTATGGTCATCGGCTTCATTATGGTGTTGTTCGCGGTTATTGCCACCATCATCAGACTGTGGATCTTCCTTAGAAACAAACAGCCTGCCAGCGATGAGGCATTAGATTCACTCGCTATTTTCTCCGATCAGTCGACAGCGCTGGCCGAAGCACAGAGAGCCGCAGAAGAGCTACTCGAAAAAGAACGCCTGGCAGCGCTTGAAAGCGAAAAAACCTCCCCTTGAGCCAAGCCCCTTTGAATACAAAAATTGAGAAGACGCTATGTGGGATGTAGTTTACAACCACCTGTACGACTATATCGGTGCGTACATGTTTTTGGTGCTGGCACTATCACTCTTTACTGGTTTGCCGGTTGCAATCGCCCTGGGTGGCGTTTCCACGATTTTCGGCCTGGCGGCGTGGTATCTCGAATTTATCGACTTTGCCGTCTTCTTCCAGGTAGTACAGCGAGTCTGGGGAGATGGCGGCGGCGGTGCCGTCCATAACCCGATACTCGTGGCGATACCGTGCTTTGTTTTTATGGGCACCATGCTCGAAAAATCGAAAGTTGCCGAAAACCTGCTGCATATCCTTCAGGTGATGCTGCGACGAGTGCCCGGTGGCCTGGCATTGTCGGTGACAGTAATGGGCACCATCATGGCCGCGACAACCGGCATCATCGGCGCCTCTGTCGTGATGATTACACTGCTGGCGCTGCCCACCATGCTAAGCCGTGGTTACAGTCCGGCCCTGGCAACAGGTACCATCGCATCGAGTGCTACGCTCGGGATACTTATCCCTCCCAGTATCATGCTGGTACTGATGGCCAATCTGATGACCGTGTCGGTAGGCAACCTGTTCATCGGCGCCGTCATCCCCGGACTGGTCCTCTCCGGACTGTACTTCGCCTACATTGTCACCGTCTGCACCATCAAGCCTTCTCTGGCACCTCCACTGCCGGCAGACGCCATCCATCTCGATCCGACCAACAAGTCCAACATCTGGTTATACGGTATTCTCAGCGGCAGCATTATCGGGGCTGCGTACTACATGACCAGCAACGGCATAATGCCTAACGTTAACTGGGGACTGCTGGCCTTCTTCGCCATATTCAGCCTGTCGATGGTTATCGGACGTATGGAAGGCAACACGTTGTGGGGCGGAATTCTGCTGGGTTTTGTTCCTCCCATATTCCTGATTGTGATGGTACTCGGCTCGATTTTCGGCGGCTGGGCCACCCCTACAGAAGCAGCAGGCGTCGGCGCATTCGGTGCGTTTGTACTTGCACTTTTTAACGGCACCTTCAGTTTCAAGCTGCTCAAAGACGTGGTCGATCGAACCACTCTCACCACCTCGATGATTTTCTTTATATTCGTCGGTGCGACGGCGTTTTCAACCATTTTCCGTAACGTATACGGCGAAGAGTTGATTATTCACTTCATCGAATGGCTGCAACTCGGTCCCTGGGCGCTGCTTATCCTGTTGATGGCCGTTATATTCCTGTTAGGCTTTTTCTTTGATTTCCTCGAAATCATTCTCATTATTCTGCCGGTCTTTGCACCTGTTATTAAAATAAATGCGGTGCACTTTGCCGGCCACCTGGGCATGGATGCGCCAACCAATGCCGCCCAGATCCAATACATAGAGACACAGGTGATCTACTGGTTTGCCATACTGGTGGCCACCAATTTGCAAACCTCGTTTCTAACGCCACCCTTCGGCTTTGCGCTCTTCTATATGAAAGGTGTGGCGCCATCTATTGTCAAAATGCAGGAGATATATAGAGGTATTATCCCGTTCGTTATTTTGCAGGTAATCGGGATAGCACTGGTACTTGCCTTTCCGAAGCTGGCGCTATGGCTGCCGGAAGTCGTCTTCGGGCGTTAGCGACACTTAAACACGATGTTGCTAAACGTTTATAAATGGATATAACGAGCATTATGAGGGTGAATTTAACGCCCTCATGCCTGGCGCATTAGTTTTCAACAGCCTGGTAACCTGAGACATTAAAGCGGTTTGTTCTTCGAACCGCTTTAATCCAACGCTGGTATAAACGCTATTCCAATCCCTGCGGGACATCCACGCCCGGGGGCGTTCGAAGTAACACCACCACCGCTACTGCCATGGCGATCTCAAGGACAGACAAAGTTCTGATCACAGCAGTCGCACTGCTGAATGCATCAATTGCATAACCAACCGGTACCGGCGCAATAGACGCACCGACAACACCGTACATCTGCCCGATTCCCTGTATAGACCCGAGATGGGCGCGACCAAAGTAGCGCGGCCATATGTAACCGAACATGGTCATCATAAAAGCGTTGGTAATGCCAAACGTCACTGCATACAAAACAGCCTGCGGATAGTTACTTACCAACGTGATGCCGATCAGCGCCAGCGCGTTGAACGACAGTGCCGCAGCGATAACGTAACGGCTGCGCACCACATCGAATAACTTGCCGATCAGCGGCATCGCCAGAACCATCGTGACCGCAGATATAGTAAATAGTCCGGCCGCATCCAGCGTTTCTATCCCCTGATTTTCCAGTATGGTCACCTGAAAAAAGTGAAGCACTGTCACCAGCCCGCCAATTACAAACCAGACGCCACACAGTAGATAGAATGCCAGTTGCTTTTTTGCCTGCGGCAAGGTGAGACCATTAAGTTGTGGTGCTGCTGCCGCATCTTTCTGCGATGACGAACTTTTTTCAGTCTCTGCGCCATCCACCGCCAAACCGATCGCCTCCGGCCTGTCGAAAACCAGCAAAATAATCGGTGGCAACATAATCAGCCAGGTGAGCACGCCCAGCGCCACCCAGGCGGTACGCCAGCCCCACTGCTCAATCAAATAACTACCCAGCGGTGGATGCACCGCCATTGACGACGCAAAACCCAGTGCCATCAGACTCATGGCAAAACCCCGTTTGCCGGAAAACCACTGTGACACAAGGTTTGCTGCACACATCATCGTGACGCCCTGCCCCATAAAGCGCAACAAGGCAAAGCCCGCAGCGAGCCATAGAAAGTTTGCAGCAGCCCCGAAGAAGAGACAGGCAATACCCAGCATACAGGCGGTAGCAATGAGTACGTGGCGCGGCCCGTATTTATCCAGAAATCTTCCCGCCCGCGGCAACAGAAATGCTGCGATCAATGTTGCAATAGCGTAGGCGGACGCTATGGATGCTTTTGAGATCCCAAGATCCTGACTGATCGGTTCTATAAAAACCGAAAATGTATAGGACTGCCCCGGCCCGCTGCAAAACAGTCCTACTGCGGCCACAGCGACCATTACCCAGCCATAGTAATACTTGCCTTGGACTGCCAAAGCCGCTTTTTCGCGTACTGCCGTCATACGCCACTCCTCGTTGAGTCACCCGCAATTCAGGTGAGTGTTTTAAAGACGCGATACCCCGTTTTGCAGACATGCAGGACGCGAACTTGCAGATTGAAGGGGGATCAGTGTGAGCAAGCGATCAGCGACTACCATCTACCTGTGGCGGGCAACGCTTCACGATAGTTATCTGGCCGAGTTTATCAATAACAGCACCATGGGGCAGAGGTTTATCTGCTTATCAGCCCGACTCTACAGCGGGTTTCGAGGTGACAAATGAATACCCCGCAACCGGCCATATAATCGTCAGCGCGGAAAGCACACTTGCGAAAGAATCTTTATTATCGCAAACACAGGTTACAGTCCCCGGGGTATACGATGCCCGGGATCATAGAGACACGGCGGACCCACTTTTGCAGACACCTCCCCCTCCACCAGCAACGCAGTAAGCGCTGTTCCCGTCCGGGAAAATGCTATATCCACATAGGCCAACGCCAGATTCTTATTCACTCGATGCCCCCAGGCCGATGAAGTGACTGACCCCACTGCATCACCTGTAGACGGACACAACACTGTCTCACCCGGGTGCGCGGGGGTAGTGGTACTGTCTATCTCCAGCATAACAAGCTTTCGACGAAGCCCGGCATCCACTCGTGCCAGCAAGCCCTTTTTCCCCGGAAAGCCTTTGGACAAATCCACAAACCGGCTGAGCCCTGCCTCCAGCGGAGAAAACTCGGTGATGAAATCAGCCTTCCAGTGCCCGTAGCCTTTCTCTATGCGCATTGACTCAATCGCATGCATGCCGAAGTGAGCCATGTCGAAATCAGCACCTGCAAGGACAAGTTGCCGATATACATGTTGGAGCTGATCATTCGGTACATGCAGCTCGAAAGCCACCTCTCCGGAAAAACTCACCGCCATGACCATTAACCGGACATGTTCAACAGTACATCGCCTCGCACTCATCCAC